>JAPKBK010000068.1 GCA_028823435.1 Flavobacteriales bacterium | reverse complement strand
TTCCAGACAGTACTTTTCTTTCGTGTGATGAATTAATGCCTGCTCCGGAAGAAAACTTGCCTGTTGCTGGAGATTTCTGCACGGCTACAGTCGATATCGTCATCACTTCTTCTGATGGTGGGTTTGAATATCCTTTCGGTTGTCTTCAGAGCTATTTGTGCCCCAGAACATTTACAGCGACTGATGAGGCAGGGAATTCTATTTCAGAGATTCAATGGTTCACGATATTAGATACTGAGCCTCCATTTATTGCGCTCCCTTCGGTTACGAATTTGTATGTCGATCAATCGGCAGGAGAAACAATCCCAGATGCGGAAGCATACATTATCGATGCCTGTGACAATGCCGCTGCGTGGTCATATGAAGACCTTGTTATTTCAGAAGAATTAGGTCTCCAAATTGTTGAACGCACATATACCGCTTTCGATGGATGTGGGAATACTTCGGAATTTGTCCAAACGATTACCATCCTAATTTTTAATCTGGGGTGTATGGATGTGTTTGCATGCAACTATGATGCTTCTGCAGAGACAGACGATGCCTCTTGTCTTTACCCGAATCTAGGTGAAGATTGTAATGGAGAGTGTCTGGCTGATGCTGATGGCGATGGGGTATGTGATGCTTCTGAAATAGATGGTTGTGTCGATGGTACCGCTTGTAATTATGATGCGTTGGCCACTGAAGATGATGGCTCTTGTGAATTTTGCTCATGTTCAGATGGAGGGACTGAAGGATACGGTCTCGAAGTTGATGTTGTGATGGAACATACTGAGGGTGTGTTGGCAGGTCACACAACCTATAGACTATATGTCACCACGCCACATCCGGATGACTTCTTGTCTGCAATTTCTGGGGATGATTTGAGTCCACTGAATATTACGTCAACGACAAGTTTCTTTCAGAGTGATGTAGGTTCAGTACTGGGTTCTAATATAAATCCAGTCTTTTATTCGGCCTTCCCCGAACTGGAGTATGACAGTTGGGTTACTGTAGGTCTGGACGAGGGAGCTGGGCCAAATGAGTCCAACCCACAGTATATCGAAAGCACAAACTTTTCTTGGGTCTCTCAGTTCGAAGCGGGAGGAGATCTGGACATTGATGATTCTATAGGTGGTGCTTGGTTTGTCCTAGCTGTTGTAGGGACAGACAATGCTTATCCAGATGAGAATCAAAGGATATTAATCGCCCAAATCACCACGGATGGGGATATCGCAGGGACGTTAAACGCCCAGTTTTTTAATTATGGAGATCAAAATGACCTTTCTCGTGTAGGGTTGTCATTTGAAGGTTTGACGGGCACGGAAGCACTCACATGTGGATGTACGGATGAGCTTGCGTGTAATTATTCAGCGGATTTTGATTTCGATGATGGCTCTTGTGAATATGCTGATCCGGGGTATGATTGTTTGGGAGTTTGTTTAGATGATGATGATGGCGATGGGGTTTGTAATCCCTTCGAGCTCTATGGATGTACAGACTCAGAAGCGTGTAACTACGCACCCTTTTATACTGAGGAGGATGGAAGCTGTTTTTATGGATTTGAGTTTTATAACTGTGATGGCGATTGTCTGAACGACGCAGACGGGGATGGTGTGTGTGATGAGTTCGAAATAGAAGGTTGTACAGATCCCCTGGCCTGTAATTTCAACCCTGAAGCCACTGAAGATGATGGCTTTTGTGGTGGCGATCAGGAAAATGACTTCTGTGGAGGTGCATTTGAGATTCAATGCGGCAGTTCAGTAATCGGAAACAACGAAGAGTGTGTTGAGGTCGATGATGTCCCTAGTTGTGCGTCGAGTCCTGTTCCCGGTCCTTCAGGGGGGCTTTGGTTTGCATTTGAAGGCACAGGTGATCTGATTACATTAACGACGTGTTCAGCCCTCACAACTTTTGATACTTATGTAAGCGTCTATGAAGGCGGTTGCGGAGCGCTTGCTTGTGTGGCGGGCAATGATGACCAAAGTGAGCCTTTCTACGATGATTTATGCATTGATATAGCCTTTGCTTCAACTTTAGAATTTGATTCTGAATTGGGCGTCAGTTATTTGGTGATGGTCTGTGGCGCTTTTGCAGAGACGGGTACATTTGAACTTATAATGGAGTGTGTTATTCCTGGGTGTACAGATTTATCAGCGTGTAATTTTGATGCAGAAGCTACCGTAGATAACGAAACGTGTGAGTTTACAAGTTGTGCTGGATGTACTGATGCTTCAGCATGTAATTACGATTTGCTTGCGAGCATTGATGATACGTCGTGTGAATATGCGACATGTGCGGGATGTATGGATGCCGCCGCTTGTAATTTTGATTCAGAGGCTACGATACCAAATGCGCTTTGTGTATACCCTGAGATGTTTTATGACTGTCTGGGTAACTGTATAAATGACATTGATTTAGATGGCGTCTGTGATGAATTTGAGATCTACGGATGTACGGAATCTTCTGCATCGAATTACGATGTTTTTGCGACTGAAGACGACGGAAGTTGTGTGTTTTGTGACCTGCTTGTTTCAATTCTTGAGTTAGAAACGATTGTATGTCAAGGTGACTCCTCTGCAACGCTTGAGATTGTGACGGAGAATGCGAACAATGTTATCCTGTTTTATGAGCTGAACGGTGAGAATGTGGATGGTCCTGTCGTTTCAGGGTTGCCCGCTGGAGATTATACCATTACTGTCTTTGATGGTCCGACATGTCAAGCGATATCAAACATCGTCATCTCTGAACCTGAAGCAGTTGTTCTAAGTTCGAGTGCGACAGATGTCTCTTGTTTCGGGTATGATGACGGCGAAGTTTCTCTTGTTTTCTCTGTGGGCAATACAGAGAATGCAACGTATTATTTCAACAATCTTGAGACTGATCTAGGCCAGTACTTGGATGTCTCTCCCGGCGACTATGTTGCATATGGCGTTGATGGAAATGGCTGCGTCTCTGATGAAGTGTCTGTTCTGGTATCAAGTCCTGACGAATTGATCCTAGAGGCACTGGTTTCAGATGTTCTTTGTTATGAAGGCAATACTGGAGAAGTTGAGCTCAATGGGCTAGGCGGGGAAGGTGAGTATAGCTATTCTTTTGATGGAAGTGAATTCTCTGCTGATTCTGAATATATAGACCTCACAGCTGGAGACTATGATGCTGCGCTCATGGATTCAAATGGATGTTCTGTCGACATGCTTGTGTCTGTTTCAGAGCCTGAACTTCTTTCTGTTACGCTTGAAAGTATAGAGAACAGTACGACCGATTTGAATAACGGGAGCATTGATGTTTCTGTTGCTGGCGGTGTGCCAGATTTCGTTTTTGTGTGGGTGAATGAAAACGGAGACTTAATAGGTGATACTGAAGATTTGTCTGACCTTCCTGGAGGCGTTTACACTTTGACGGTTACTGATGACAATGGATGTGTGGCTTCTTATCCTGGGATTGAAGTTGACGAAGTCGTCGGTGTTTTTGAACTGGATTTAATATCATTTTCAATGATGCCAAATCCTGCGAATGAACATGTTGTGATTCAATTTGACAATGTCACCCAAGATGCCATACTTCTGATCCATGACATGAGTGGTCGCGTCGTCATTGAAAAGCGCATTGCGTCCGGAGAGATCAGCATTCATGTTCCAGTGGCAGATTTGTCATCTGGGCTTTATAGTGTTCGTCTTCACTCAGGGAATCGCGGAGGCGTGTTGCCTTTGATTATTCAGAGATAAACAACAAAACTCTGATATGAAAAAAGCCCAGCGTTTCACACGCTGGGCTTTTTTTTATTTCAAAGTGTTCGTGTTACTTCTTAAACGAATTGATGGCGTCTTTCGAGAAGTCTCCCAGAATGAGTCGGCCTGAAACTTGAGCCAATGCTTTCAATTTGTCATCCCAGTCATCGGTGTCTTTCCAAAGCACTTTTTTCAATTCTTTCATCGCTTCTGGTGAGCTAGACGCAAGTTGGGTTGCCAAACGGTTGACTGCGCCGTCCATTTCTTCAGTGTTTTCAAAAACGTCAGCGTACAGTCCATATTGAGCAGCCCACGAAGCTGTTTTCCAAGATGTCGCATCTATGGAAAGTTGAGAAAACCCTGAAGTCCCCAACTTGCGTTCTACTGCGGGTCCGACTACGAATGGTCCTATTCCTATCGCAAGCTCAGAGAGCTTGACAGATGCGTGTTTGGTTGCAAAACAATGATCTACTGCCGCGGCCAATCCTACGCCGCCACCTACAGCCTTTCCTTGAACCCTTCCGATTACAAATTTGGGGCACGTGCGTATCGCATTGATGACATTTGCAAAACCGCTGAAAAATTCAAGTCCCTCAGTTTCATTTTTAAGTGCCAACAGCTCATCAAAACTGGCGCCAGCACAAAAGGCTCTGTCTCCAGACGATTGAAGGACGATGACGCGCGTGTCTGAATCTACTCCTGCAGCATGGATTGTTTTTGCAAGTTTTGAGAGAATGAATCCAGGCAGACTATTTGAGGCTGGATGAAAAAATGTAACGGTACAAATTCCATCTGCGACCTCAGCGTTCACAAAGCCCTCCATTACCCTCTGTCAGTAAGTGACACGTATGGTCGAGACGTGGCTCCAGTGTATACTTGTCTTGGACGACCAATAGGTTCAGACTGTTCAGTCATCTCTTTCCATTGACCGATCCATCCAGGAAGACGGCCCAGTGCAAACATCACAGTGAACATGTCTGTCGGGATGCCTAAAGCACGGTAGATAATGCCACTGTAGAAATCGACGTTCGGGTATAGACCACGTTGAATGAAGTACTCATCACTTAGCGCAACTTGCTCTAATTCCTTTGCGATATCTAGAATCGGGTCATTGACTCCGAGCGCTTCAAGGACTTCGTCGGCTGCCACTTTAATAATGGTCGCTCGAGGATCAAAATTCTTGTACACCCGATGGCCGAATCCCATAAGTCTGAAGCTGTCGTTCTTGTCTTTTGCTTTGGCAATCCACTTCTCCAGACCTCCACCATCTTTTCGGATGGTTTCAAGCATTTCGATGACAGCTTGGTTTGCGCCACCGTGAAGTGGTCCCCAAAGTGCTGCGATACCCGCAGAGACAGAGCTGTATAGGTTTGCTTGTGAAGATCCTACGACCCGCACTGTCGCAGTTGAACAGTTCTGTTCGTGGTCAGCGTGAAGGATAAGCAGTTTGTTAAGCGCGCGCTCGACAACTGCGTTTACCTCATAGTCCTCAGTCGGCAAGCCAAACATCATTTGTAGGAAGTTCCCGCAATAACTCTGGTCATTGCGAGGATACATTACAGGAAGCCCCTTGTTGTGCTTGTAAGCCTGTGCAGCGAGTGTAGGCAGCTTAGCGATAAGACGATGTATTGTCTTTTCAATGTCAGTAACAGAACGATTTGAGGCCTGTGATTCTGGATAGAATGTCGAGAGACTCGCAATCATAGAGCTAAGCATTCCCATCGGATGAGCGCCTTGTGGGAACGCATCGAAGAACCGTTTCATGTTCTCATGTACGAGGGTGTGATGCGTGATTGACTCATCGAAGTAGGCAAGCTCCTCAGTATTCGGCAGGTCGCCATAAATGAGCAAGTATGCCACCTCTAAGAATGTCGCGTTTTCAGCCAATTCCTCAATGCTGAACCCTCTGTATCGAAGGATCCCATTCTCGCCATCCAAATAGGTTATTGCACTTTGAGTTGATCCGGTATTTTTAAATCCAGGATCGAGAGTGATGTATCCAGTTGTACTTCTCAGCTTGCTAATGTCGATTGCTTTTTCGTTCTCAGAGCCAGTAATAACTGGCAAATCGATTTCCTGTCCGTTAAGGATTAGTTTTGCTGTCTCACTCATTTTCGTTCAATTTTTTATGCAGGTGTCGGTCCATTCCCTCTTGAAAAAGCGGGATACAAATATAACGCAATCAATACGATAAAAGCAATTGCCTGAATCGCCTCTAATATTACCAAGTGCCTTCAAAAGTTGCGCTATGTTTATCCCAGAGAGGTTGCATCTTTTCAGAAGGCATGTCAATGGAATACACGTCGTTGAAGAAAGTCAAAAGGACTTGGAGCTGTTGCGGTTGTTTGTATCCTGAAATAGGCGTGATCACGTCAAATTCCTCATTGAAATAGACGATCGTGGGGTATGCATTTACTCCGAGCATTCTCGACAGTTCATGGACGCCGTTGCGACCGCGTTTGTTTGGGTCATAGGTCGGATTGCTGTAAACCTGCCCTTTATATGTTACAGGGGTGGGACTTTCAGCATCAAATTTTACAGCATAGAAGTTTTTATTCACGTATGCGATCAAGTTCTGATTCGTAAAGGTGTTTGCCATCATCATTTTACACGGGCCACACCATGCAGTGTACACATCCATCATGATGGGGCGGGGGTCCGCTTTAAGTGCTTCAGTCACCTCTTCCACAGACATCCAATGTATTTTAGAATCCTGAGCGTTTAATTCTAAGTTAGAAGACCAAACCAGGACGATTGCAGCAATAAAAAGGCGCATTGTTTTTTATTTTATATGTGGTTGCAATTTACAAAATAAAAAAGATGGAAGATGTTAATTACTGCCATAGTTGTATTTTGCACAGAATTATAAATTAAAAATCATGTCTTCAACTTCAATCCCGGCCCACCAAAAAGAATTATTTGGCCACCCAGTAGGGCTTTACGTTTTGTTTTTCACGGAAATGTGGGAGCGTTTTTCATACTATGGAATGCGTGCGATCCTCGTGTTATACTTGATTACGGAAGTCAAAGAAACGAACCCTGGATTAGGTTGGTCTGATGGTGACGCGCTTGCGCTTTACGGTTGGTACACGATGATGGTATACGTCATGTCAGTGCCTGGCGGATATATTGCTGATAAATTTTTAGGCCAAAAGAAGTCCGTACTCATCGGTGGCGTCCTCCTTTTAATAGGTCACAGTACACTTGCGATTGAGCAAATGTGGGCTTTCTACACAGGTCTGGTCTTCATTGTATTGGGCGTAGGTATGTTAAAGCCAAACATCTCAACGATGGTCGGCGGATTGTATAAGCAAGGCGATATCAGGAGAGATAAAGGATTTACAATCTTCTACATAGGGATTAATGTCGGTGCGTTTATTTCGAGTTTGGTCGTCGGATATGTAGGTGAGGTTTATGGATGGCATTATGGATTCGGTCTCGCTGGAATTGGTATGGGATTAGGTGTTTTGCAGTATGCGTTTGGTCTGAAGTACCTCAGTCAAGTGGGCAACTATTTAGGCGACTCGAAGGGCACTCAAGAGGTCATGAAAGCGCCACTTACCAAGGTTGAGAAGGACAGGGTCATTGTTCTTTTGATTTCATTCCTTTTGGTCATTGTCTTCTGGGGAGCTTTTGAGCAGGCCGGAGGTTTGATGAATATCTATACCATGGAGAATACGGACAGATTTTTAGGTGATTGGCAAGTGCCTGCCTCATGGTTCCAGTCGATCAATGCCATGTTTATTATCTTCTTCGGAACGTCAGTTGCTTTGTTTTGGGCGAATAGAAAGCTAAAGGGAAAGGTTTCCACGTCTCTATTTAAGATGATTGTGGGATTAATCATTATGGGGGTGGGCTTCTTCTTTATGACTGGAGCGACTGCGCAGTATGAAGCGACTGGAAGTTCAGCTATGTACTGGTTGGTCTTTGCATACCTGTTCCATACGATCGGTGAGCTATGCTTATCTCCTGTAGCATTGTCATTTGTGACCAAGCTTGCGCCTGTGAAGTACGCTTCCATCATGATGGGCATCTACTTTGCGATGACAGGATTTGGTAGCAAGCTTGCGGGCCTCTTGGGAGAGTGGTCTTCAAGTTTAGGCGCTTCGACAATATTTACAGGGATTGCTGTAACAAGTGTAGGCATAGGTGTCATCGTATTAATGCTAAGGCCCAAGCTTGAGGCATTGACTCACGGTGTTGAGGATGAAGAAGCCGTAGTGAACTAAAGAACATCTGAAACAAAGAATCGGGGTGACTTTGCAATTGCAGAGTCACCCCGATTTCGTTTTCATAAACTTGTTGCGGAACGCTTTAGAAGTTCTCCTTGACGAAATCCATCATCATATCGAAAAGATGCAGTCTCGTATTCCCACCATAAATGCCGTGGTTGCGATCGGGATACGCAAAGAAATCAAAGTCCTTGTCAGCGGCGATTAAAGCATTCACCATCTCCATAGAGTTTTGGAAGTGGACGTTGTCATCTCCTGAGCCGTGAACGAGCAGAAGTGCGCCTTCCAGCTTCTCAGCATGGTTGACTGGACTGTTCTCTTCGTAACCTGATTCGTTTTCCTGTGGTGTTTGCATAAAACGCTCCGTGTAAATGGTGTCGTAGTACTTCCAGTTTGTGACAGGAGCGACAGAAATACCTGCGCTGTAAACATCTGCGCCTTTCGTCATGCAAAGAAGTGTCATGAACCCTCCGTAGCTCCATCCCTGAATGCCAATTCTTTCGGCGTCGACATAGGATTGTGCGCCGAGGTATTCAGCAAAATCAATGAAATCTTCCGTCTCCAGCTTGCCCAGTTCTTTGTAAGTACTGTGCTCAAATTTGCGGCCGCGAAGTGGCGTGCCGCGTGGGTCAACTGAAGCAACGATGTAGCCCTCTTGCGCGAGGTATTGGTAGAACATGAGGTTTGCACC
>JAPKBK010000067.1 GCA_028823435.1 Flavobacteriales bacterium | reverse complement strand
TGAAGCTTGGCTTCAGAAGGGCTCCCTGTATATTCCCAAGCGGAAACGAACGTGTAGTTCTCGTCATCACGTAGCGCTTCTCCATCAGGTGTTTGAGATTCCTCTCGGAAGTGGCCTCCGCAACTCTCCGCTCGTGTTAGCGCATCGAGACACATTGCCTCTCCCAACTCAAGGAAGTCTGCGAGTCGTGTTGCTTTTTCAAGCTCAGGATTGAACGTATTCTCCGATCCCGGAACAAGCACATTGGAGTGGAATTCCTTTCTTAATTCTTGAATCTCAGCAATCGCCTGCTTCAGATCTTTCTCGTTACGGGCCATGCCACATTTTTCCCACATAATCAGTCCTAACCTGCGGTGGAAATCATCTACCGGCGTGTCTCCGTTATTTGAAATAAGGGCTTGTATTTCGTCTTTTACTTTCTTTTCTGCTGCATCAAACTCCTGTGTCTCGGTAGAGATCTTTCCTGTTCTAATGTCATCCGCCAAATAATCTCCAATGGTGTATGGTAGAACGAAATAACCATCTGCAAGCCCTTGCATCAAAGCCGAAGCGCCAAGACGATTTGCCCCGTGATCTGAAAAGTTTGCTTCTCCTGCGGCGAAAAGCCCAGGCACAGTTGTCATTAAATTATAATCGACCCAAAGCCCACCCATGGTATAATGAACCGCAGGGTAAATCATCATGGGCGTCTCGTATGGATTGTCATCCGTAATCTGCTTGTACATGTCAAAGAGATTCCCATACTTCGACTTGATCACTTCGCGTCCCAGTTCGACAATCGTTTCGTCCGACGGGTTTTGTATGCCATTTGTACGTGCTTCTGTTTTTCCATAACGTACAAATGAACTGGCAAAATCAAGATAAACAGCATGTCCTGTTTTGTTGACTCCAAATCCAGCATCACATCGCTCTTTTGCCGCTCTTGAGGCGACGTCTCTAGGGACTAGGTTTCCAAAAGCAGGGTATCTACGCTCGAGGTAGTAGTCTCTTTCTTCTTCTTTAAGGTCTGTCGGAAGCTTAGATCCGTTAAGGATGGCTTCAACATCATCTTTAGATTTAGGCACCCAAATTCTTCCGTCGTTCCTGAGTGATTCAGACATCAAAGTGAGTTTGGACTGATAATGCCCACTCACAGGAATACATGTTGGGTGTATTTGAGTAAAGCATGGGTTTGCAAAAAACGATCCCTGCTTATGGGCTCTCCAAGCTGCCGAAGCGTTTGATCCCATCGCGTTCGTACTCAGATAAAATGCGTTTCCATAGCCTCCTGTACAGAGGACCACGGCGTGGGCGCTGTGCCTCTCAATCTCTCCTGTCACAAGGTTTCTTGCGATAATCCCTCTGGCTTTTCCATCAACCTTGACAACCTCCATCATCTCATGTCGGTTAAGCATTTCTACTTTCCCTTTGGAAATCTGTCTAGAGAGGGCTGAATATGCGCCCAGTAAAAGTTGCTGACCGGTTTGGCCTTTTGCATAAAACGTACGCGAAACTTGAACACCACCAAATGATCTGTTGTCAAGTAATCCGCCATATTCACGGGCAAACGGAACGCCTTGGGCAACACACTGATCGATAATGCTGCCGCTCACCTCAGCGAGTCTGTGCACATTGGCTTCTCTTGATCGATAATCACCACCTTTTACTGTATCGTAAAACAAACGATGAACTGAATCGCCATCATTTTGGTAGTTTTTTGAAGCATTAATACCGCCTTGGGCAGCAATAGAGTGCGCACGGCGAGGAGAATCTTGGAAACACAGTGACTTGACGTTGTAGCCCAGTTCAGCAAGAGAAGCTGCAGCTGAGGATCCTGCCAGACCTGTGCCTACCACGATAATATCTATGTCTCTCTTATTTGCAGGGTTGACAAGTCGGATGTTATCCTTGTGCGTGTTCCACTTTTCTGCAAGCGGTCCTTCTGGAATTCTAGAATCTAACATTGTTTACGACTGGATAATAAAGAGGTAAATAGGAAGAGAGGCAAAACCAGCAGGGATAAGTATGCTGAACGCTTTCCCTACAAAGTTGATTGCGGGCGTGTATTTCGGATGGTTGACCCCCATGGTTTGGAAGGCGCTTTGAAAACCATGATTTAAATGGAAAGCCATAGAGAGCATAGCAAAAACATACAACCCCATCATCACAGCTGCGAGGTTGTTAATCGCGGGATTAAAGAAGTCCAATGTGACCGAGTGAAGATCCTTCACACCGTCAATAATTTCAATATCTCCGAAATGCATGACATACCAAAAGCTTTGCATGTGCGACACAAGAAAGACCAAAAGAATCGTCCCTAAAACCGCCATATTTCTACTTGCCCAGCTTGAGTTTAAATTCCCCTTTTCCACCACGTATTTAACAGGACGTGCTTTGCGGTTCTGAATCGTAAGGACAAAACCATCAATAATGTGAAAAATAACCCCCGCATATGTGAGATACGATAACACCTTAACAAGTGGGTTCGTCGTCATAAATTGTGCGTAGTTGTTGAAGGCTTCTCGACCTTCTTCACCGCCAACGAACAACTGTAAGTTGCCCAAAAGGTGTCCAACTAAAAAAAGACAGAGGAAGAGGCCGGTAAGAGCCATAGCGTACTTCCTTGAAAGAGAACTTTTTAGTATTCCTGTTTTACTCATGGTCATTCGTATAATCGCCTATAAAGATACACGGAGGAACCCCTTGAACCTACGAATTAACACAGATATAAGTTACGAAAAAAAAAGGAGGGCCCACCTGCATAAGCCCTCCTGACCGATCATGCTTCTTCGGGTTTCTTATCCAACATGAGAAGATCACTGGCCACCACTTCGGTGATATACCGTGTTTTCCCCTCGCTATCATCATAAGTTCGATACATGAGCCGGCCTTCTATGGCAATCTCAGCGCCCTTTTTTAAATATTGACTCATAATCTCCCCAAGAGAACCCCACGCCACAACATCGTGCCATTGGGTTTTCTCTATTTTATCGCCTTCGCCGTTGCGATATGATTCATTTGTCGCTATCGAAAAGTTAACTTTTGATTTCCCATCATCGAAGTTGATGGTCTTAGGGTCTTGCCCTAGCCTGCCAATTAATTGGACTTTGTTACGTAATGCATTCATTGTATTTTGTTTTAATTGTCACAAACGTCCTTCCTTTTATCATGCCTTTTTGAGAGAGTTTACATATGAAGCTCTATAGTTGATGGTTGTTTCGAAAAAAGGTAATTACCTTCGCAATCTGGTATTAATATCACGCTATGAATACAAAAAAAGTACGTGTAAGATTTGCGCCGAGTCCTACTGGACCACTTCACATGGGAGGTGTGAGGACTGCGCTATACAATTATCTGTTTGCGCGCGCACATGGAGGGGTTTTTATTCTTCGAATAGAAGATACAGACCAAACCAGATATGTCGAAGGCGCGGAAGATTACGTCCGTGAGGCTTTAAAGTGGTGTGGGATTGACATTGACGAAGGTGTTGTCGCTGGCGGGGAGTTCGGACCTTACCGTCAAAGTGAGCGCAATGACTTCTACCGTGAAGCCGTGAAGCTTCTACTCCTCTCAGGATATGCCTATATGGCATTTGACACGCCAGAGGAACTTGACGCGATGAGAAAAAAAGCGGAATCTGAAAAGAACGTCTTTCAATACGACGCTTTAACAAGAAACCAATGCAGAAACAGTTTGTCTTTAGATCACGAGGAGGTTGAAAAACTAATCGAAACCGAAACACCATACATCGTGCGTTTCAAGACGCCTGATGTGGCTGAAGATATCGTCTTTAGGGATGAAATAAGAGGTGAAATATGTATTTCGAGTCGGGTTGTGGATGACAAAGTCCTTGTGAAATCTGATGGGCTACCCACCTATCATTTGGCAAACATTGTCGACGATCACAAGATGGACATAAGCCATGTGATTCGTGGGGAAGAATGGCTCCCAAGCGCGCCACTTCATGTGATGCTTTACAAAGCGTTCGGGTGGGAGGTTCCGAAATTTGCGCATCTTCCACTCATCTTAAAGCCTGAGGGAAACGGAAAACTCAGCAAACGAGATGGTGATGCTGGAGGGTTTCCGGTATTTCCGATCGAGTGGAAGGACCCGGGGAATGGAAATATCTCCAGTGGTTATCGTGAACAAGGATACGATCCAAGGGCATTTCTAAATATGATTCTAATGCTTGGATGGAATCCTGGTGACGCGCGGGAAATGTTTTCAATCGAAGAGGCCGCAAAAATATTCTCTCTGGAAAGAGTCGTGAAATCGGGCGCTCGTTTCAGTCCAGATAAAGCAAGATGGTATAACGAGCAGTACCTCCGACAAGAGTCTCCCGCCGAACTTGCTGAACCATTTGTCAAGCTCGCTTTGGACAGAGGGTTGGTGCTTGGCACAAAAGATGCAGAAGAGATTCTGAAGATGATGCTTGATCGCATTTCTTTCTTGAAGGACATTTTTGAGGCTAGGTGGATTTTCAAATCTCCTTCACCTGAAGACTACGACACGAAAATGGTTCGCAAGAAGTGGAAACCAGAAACCGCATCATATATGGTTGACCTCAAGGAAATGCTTGAAACAGTATCTCCCTTTAACGCGACAGAAATTGAAGCGCGTTTCAAAAGACATCTTGAAGAAAAAGAACTTGGATTTGGGCAAGTTTTACTGCCCTTTCGACTCGCGCTAACAGCTTCTGGTGGTGGGCCATCTATGTTTGATTTTTCGGAATACCTAGGACTGGAAAAAACACTTGAAAGGCTCACAAATGGAGTGGCCGAAATAGAGAAAATAAAAGCAGCATGAGTGCCGAAAAGATAGAATTTATTGAAGTAAATGGACTACGTTTTCATTCATACCATGGATGTATGGCCGAGGAAACAAAGATTGGAGGGGAATATCGGGTCGATGTGCGATTGGGTGTGAATATGAGCTTAGGTAGCAAATCCGATAAATTGGTAGATACAATCGATTATTGCAGTGTTCACCGCATCGTGGCTGATGAAATGAAAACGCCATCAAAATTGATTGAACACGTGGGCAGGAGGATCCTCGAATCTCTAAAACAAAAACTGGTACTTGCAAGCACGATCGAACTCAAGTTGACCAAATTCTCGCCACCCATAGAAGGGGACTGTGAATCGGTAGCCGTCGTCATGCACGCCTAATTCATCTCTTCAGATTAGAGAGACATTTCTGGAACCAAATCCGGCAAGATTAAAGCGCCGGCGGTCGCGTTCACGATTTCTTCTACTGTCACACCGGGCGCGCGTTCGACAAGGTGAAAAGCGCCGTCTTTAATATCTAGAACCGCCAAATTCGTCACGACACGCTTGACACACCCCACCCCTGTCAGAGGAAGTGAACATGTGGGAAGCAGTTTCGACGCCCCTGCGCGATTTGTGTGCATCATCGCCACAACGATATTCTCTGCACTCGCCACAAGGTCCATTGCTCCGCCCATGCCCTTGACCATTTTGCCTGGGATTTTCCAGTTGGCAATATCTCCATTGGCACTTACCTCCATCGCTCCTAAAACGGTGAGTTGCACATGTTGACCTCGAATCATTGCAAATGACATCGCACTGTCAAAGAAAACCGCCCCGGGAAGCGCCGTGATTGTTTGCTTGCCTGCATTAATAAGGTCTGCGTCTTCAGTCCCTTCGATGGGAAAAGGGCCCATACCCAGTATGCCATTCTCAGACTGAAATTCGACATCCAGTCCTTCGGGAATATGGTTTGCGACAAGTGTCGGTATCCCTATTCCCAAATTCACGTACTGTCCGTTTTGTACTTCCTGTGCAATCCTTCTTGCAATTCCGTTTTTATCAAGCATCTTATTTGTTTTGGCTCACCGTCCGTTGCTCAATTCTCTTTTCATAAGACTTTCCCTGGAAAATCCTCTGGACAAAAATCCCCGGTGTATGAATTTCATTTGGGTCTAAAGACCCCAAAGGCACCAGCTCCTCCACTTCGGCAACGGTGATTTTCCCTGCCATCGCCATCATGGGGTTAAAGTTTCTTGAGGTGGCCTTGTAAATTAAGTTTCCAGAAGCGTCCCCCTTCCAAGCTTTCACAAAAGCAAAATCTGCCGTTAGCGCAGACTCTAAAATATGTGGCTTTCCATTAAATTCACGGACCTCCTTCCCTTCTGCGACTTCAGTACCATATCCTGCAGGGGTATAAAAAGCGGGGATTCCAGCCCCGCCAGCTCGGCATCGTTCGGCAAGTGAGCCTTGAGGGATGAGGTCTACTTCGAGTTCCCCCGACAACATTTGGCGCTCAAACTCCTCATTCTCGCCCACATAAGACGAAATCATTTTGCGGATCTGAGACTTCTTCAAAAGTTTCCCCAAACCGAAATTATCTACTCCTGCATTGTTTGAGATACATGTCACATCCTTGACACCTAATCTGACCAATTCTTCGATACAGTTTTCTGGAATGCCACAAAGACCAAACCCACCTAGCATGAACGTCATGCTATCTTTTACATCTTTACAGGCTTCTTCTACACCATTTATTTCTTTTGAAATCGCCATTCTATTTCTTTTCGAGTATTAGTTAAAGAGGTCTGAATCGTCGAACCCATCAGAGTCGAAGGTATGTCCTTTTATAGATGCTTGCTCCTTGCAATCTAAAGTATCTGCACCAAGCGATTCTGGTCTTGTAAATTCTTTCCTTGAAAGTGCGACCCCCTCATCGGCGTAGGTGTCTTTCATAAAGAATCCATAGATGGGGAGCGCTGTATTTGCCCCTTGTCCATAGCGGGTTGAAGAAAACCTGACCGTAGGGTCTTGCGCGCCTACCCAAACCCCGGTCACCAAATCTGGGGTTAAACCCATAAACCATCCATCCGTATTGTTTTGCGTTGTGCCTGTTTTTCCCGCCATTGGAAATTTAATTCCGTCATAATCTCTTTTGTCCGAATCGTAACGCAGTCGAATGCCCGTCCCCATACGTTTCTGTAGTTCTTCGTTCCATGCACCGTCTACAACACCTTGCATCATTCTAATGACTTTATAAGATGTAAGCGCATCTAACCCCTGTCTCATCTCTTGAGTAGGCTCATAAATGGTGTTGCCATATCTGTCCTCTACCCTGATTAAGAATGTCGGTTCAATATAAACACCTCCATTGACGAGGGAAGAGTTTGCGGCTACCATCTCCTTTAGGTTAAGTTCCGCTACACCAAGTGCGATTGAAGGCACGTTGGGAATGTCACTTTTTATCCCCAAGGCATGTGCCAACTTGATGACTCGGTCAGTGCCCAAATCCTTGATGAGTTTGGCGGTTATTGTATTCATAGAATTTGCCAGTGCATATTCTAAAGTCACGATTTCACCATATTTCATAGATGAGTTTTCCGGACACCATCTCGGGGGGTCATATCCCTCCGGAAGATCAATGCATGTCACGTGATTTGGCAATTCATCACAGGAGTTCATCCCCATTCTCAAAGCTGTCGCGTAAACAAATGGTTTAAAGGTTGACCCCACTTGTCGTTTACTTAAATCAACATTGTCGTACTGGAAAAACCTGTAGTCGATGCCACCTACCCAAGCTTTAATGTGACCTGAGGAAGGTTCTATTGAAAGCATCCCCGCGTGCAAAGTCTTTTTGCGATGAACAATGCTGTCCATAGGTGTGAGTATTGTATCTATTGGGCCCGCGTGACTGAAAACTTTCATTTTCACAGGTTTATGCATGGATTTATTGAATGCCTCCTTACTCAGACCCATCCAAATATGACCGCACCCTTTTTTATCTGGCTCACATTTAAATCCTTTGTCACCGTTTTCAAAACGGTAATCTTTAATGTAAAAAGCGGGCCTGTTGCATCCAGGGCAGAGCTTTCCGTTTGCTTTTTTATATCTGTCAGAATCTCTTGTAGCAATGCCTAAAATGGTCTTCTTGACCGAAGGTTTTATGCCGTCATAAAAGGGGTAGGTCGACTTATCCCTGTTTTTAAGGTCTTTCTCAAAAGCAGCTTGTAATTCGTCTCCAAGATGAGTGCTAACCGCATTTTCTGCATATGTCTGGAGACGGCTGTCTACAGTTGTGTGTACCTGAAGTCCGTCTCTATAGATATTATATGGGGAGCCATCAGCTTGACAGATCACGTAACTCCCGTCTCTGTTTTTCTCAGAAAAAACGCGCTTTAACTTCGCGCGTAATCTCTCCCGAAAATACGGAGCAGCACCTTCGTCGTGACTTACTTTCTGATAGCTCAAGGTAATGGTCAGCGCCTTGAGTGAATCGGATTCAAACGCTTCGAGATAACCGTATTTCTGCATCTGGTTGAGGACAACATTCCTACGCGTAGTCACCATTTCCATCCTGCGCAATGGGTTGAAAAGTGCACTGTTCTTTAACATTCCCACAAGCATTGCACACTCCTCAACCTTCAAATCACCCACCTCCTTGTTAAAATAAATATTCGCTGCACTTCGAATTCCTACTGCTTGATTTAAAAAATCATACCGATTCAAATACATCGTCATGATTTCACCCTTGGTATAGTGATGCTCGAGTCGTGAGGCAATAATCCACTCTTTGGGTTTTTGAAGCAGGGCTCTCTCAAAAAAGGTTGTTGACTCGTACTCTTCCGTAAAAAGTAATTTTGCGAGTTGCTGCGTGATCGTAGATCCTCCTCCACG
>JAPKBK010000296.1 GCA_028823435.1 Flavobacteriales bacterium | reverse complement strand
GCACGTCATGCTCGTGGGAGAAGGCGCGAAAATGTTCGCGCTCGAACAAGGGTTTCCCTCGACAAATCTATTGACGGAAAAAGCATATGAGGCGTGGCAGAAATGGAAGGAGAAAAACGAATACAAACCCGTGATCAATATTGAAAATCACGATACGATAGGGATTCTCGCTTTAGATCACGAAGGACGACTATCTGGTGGATGCACGACATCTGGCGTATCGTTTAAGATGCACGGACGCGTAGGTGACAGCCCGATCATCGGAGCCGGTCTTTTCGTAGATGGAAATGTGGGGGCAGCAACCGCTACGGGGCTTGGAGAAGCAGTCATGAGAACGGTAGGCTCGTTCCTGGTGGTGGAGTTAATGAGGGGCGGCATGAGTCCACAAGCCGCATGTGAAACCGCTGTGAAACGTATCATTGACAGCATGGATGTGACGGATTTACAAGTGGGATATTTGGCATTAGATAAACATGGCAACCATGGTGCCCACGCAATACACGGAGGGTTCAATTTTGCGCTTACGACAGAAAAGTCCAGTGAACTGATCAATGCGAGCAATGGTTAAAGATCCAGTAACAACATCCCCATTCTCGGCTTGGATACGCGTCTTAAGGCCCGGAAATTTATTGATTATTGCGGCGTCGATCGCCGTTCTTAGGTGGAGCTATTCAAACCACATCCCCGAAAGTGGAGAATACTTTTTAGAGTTGTTGTTTATTCTACCGCTTGTGCTTTTGGCTGCAGGAGGGAATATCATCAATGACTATTTCGACATTAAAGAAGACAGGGTGAACAAACCGGAACGCGCTCTGGTGGGGCGTGTTCTGAAACGAAGAATCGCGCTTGTAAGTCATTGGGGACTGAGTGCTGCCGGTCTTCTCATTGCGGGGATTCTCTCTGTGAAAATAAACACGTCTATTCCCTTTGTAATCGCCCTGATTATTGCAATTGTGCTTTTTCTATATTCCACGAAATTCAAGGGGAGTGTCCTTGTCGGAAATGTGATCGTCGCATGCGCCATCGCTGCTGTTGTGCCATTTGCATATGCCGATTCCATTGACACCTCTCCCCCACTTTTACAAGCCCTCACCCTTTTCATCTGGGAATTCGGAAGTCTCACGGGGGTGATCTTTTTAATCGTTTTTATAAGAGAACTTGTGAAGGATATCGAGGATCTCGACGGGGACAGAAAAGCCGGACATGCAACACTCCCTATCACATACAGCCCTCAAACCAGTTGGAGACTCATCAACACACTCTTAATTGTGCTCACACTCATTGTATTCTATATGCAATATGAAGTCGGATTCGGTATCATACAAGGCATCTTCCTGGGGATATACCTCAACATCCTTCGTTTTTCATGGATGAAAAAAGTCACCCAACTTTCTGCTTGGCTTAAACTTCTCCTTGCAGCAGGTTTGGTGTGGTTAGTTATCTTAGGGTAACAGAACGCTTGACGAAGGACTTAATCAGTGAGAACGATCGTTTTTACTGTTTTCCCATTGGAATACTTTTCAAGCTTCATGCCCCTATCTCCTGTAGACCAAACCCGGCCTCTCACATCGAATTCTCCTAAAACATGTCCTGGTTTTACAAGCTCGTCACACTCAAATCCGTTGACGCTCCTCACATCAAAGGCAATGCCGCCTGGGACAGTGCCTGCATCAAAGGAAGACACATACTCACCTGAGGCGTTGATGATTTGAACTTCGGAAGTGTCAAAGAAATTCGTAACCGTAGCATAAACATCAACGTTGATTGGGTCTAAAGCCATGCGGTAGTAAGAATCCGTTGCGGGACCCCACGTCACCGTGGCAGGCGCTAAAGTCGATACAGAAGCCTTACGCATGCCCAGCTCATTAGTAATTTGGAAAACAAGTTCATCGCCTAAAACTGCCGCCGCATTACATCCTGCTAACACTCCTCCTACGACAACCGTATTGACTGAAGCCGATACTGATCCGAGTGAGGGAAGCTCGACGCGAGATAAGCTGGTCGACGAAAAATCCATGTTGTTGACGAG
>JAPKBK010000295.1 GCA_028823435.1 Flavobacteriales bacterium | reverse complement strand
GCAGTCTTCTCTAAGTATAATATCCATAGCTATTATTCTTAATTAAGGTTGTCAGCTACATAAGGCATCAACGCTAGATGACGGGCTTTTTTAATTGCCTGTGAAGCTTTGCGTTGGTACTTTAAGCTAGTTCCTGTTAAACGACGTGGTAAGATTTTGCCTTGTGGGTTACAAAGCATAAGAAGGAAATCTGGGTCCTTATAATCGATGTACTTAAATCCTTTTTTACGGAAACGACAGTAGCGTTCAGCTTTAGTGTCAATTTCAATGGATTTTAGGTAGCGTACTTTTTTATCTGCCATAATTCAGTGCTTTATGCTTTTTCTTCTGTAGTAGACGCCTCTTTTTTAGGCATTTCTACAACAACCTCAGCCTCTTGCTTGGGCTCAGCTTTGCGGTTAGACTTGTCGCGGCGAGATTCCGCGTAGGCAATGTGGTGTTTTTCCATAGCTGTCGTGAGGAATCTTAAGATTCTCTCATCGCGACGGAATTCAGTTTCGAAGGGTAGAACTGCGGATCCTTCTGCTTCCCACTCAATCAGATGATAAAAGCCAGTAGACTTTTTCTGAATTGGGTAAGCAAGTTTCCGAAGTCCCCATGCATCCTCATGGACAGTCTTACCACCATTGGCGATGATAAGCGCACGGTACTTCTCTACTGTTTCCGTCACCTGATCAGCAGATAACACGGGAGTCATAATGAAAACAGTTTCGTAACGATTCATTTTTTTATTGAATTAAAATGGGGCGCAAAAGTACGTCAGATGTAAAGGAAACACAAGGCTTTAAGTATAAATTATTACACCCCCTAAAAAGTTTGTGTAAAACTACACTTGTTATGCGATCTCTTGCTCCCGATATTCGCAGAATGAGTGAGACCCCATATTTAGTATCTGCCCGTAAATACCGTCCCCAAGACTGGGCGTCTGTTGTCGGGCAAGATGGCATCACTCAGACGCTTCAACAAGCGATTTCTTCAAACCAAATCGCACAGGCTTACCTGTTTTGCGGTCCTCGAGGGGTTGGTAAAACCACAAGTGCAAGAATCTTTGCTCGGGCGATCAATGATTTTGCCCCTGACGATGATGCGATGGCATTTAATGTTTTTGAGCTTGATGCGGCGTCGAATAACAAAGTCGAGGACATAAGAAGCATCGTTGAACAAGTTCGCATTCCTCCGCAGCATGGAACCTATAAAGTGTATATCATTGATGAGGTACATATGCTTAGTCAGGCTGCGTTTAATGCGTTTCTGAAAACGCTTGAGGAACCGCCACCCCATGCCGTCTTTATTTTGGCGACTACTGAGAAGCATAAAATTCTGCCCACCATATTGTCACGTTGTCAAATCTTTGATTTTCACAGAATCACGGTCCCTGACATTGTCACTCATCTACAGGAAATCGCAGTAAAAGAAGGCGTAGAGACGACTGAGGCAGCCCTTCACGTCATTGCTTCTAAGGCTGATGGAGCCTTAAGAGATGCGCTGAGTATGTTTGACCAACTTGTTGCATTTGCAGGTAAGAATCTCACTTATGAAGTTGTTACTGAGCAACTGCATGTCTTAGATCACGACACTTTTTTCGAGTTCATTGATTATGCGCTCCAGTCAAATATTTCAGATTCGCTGCTTCTATTTGATGGTGTTCTTGCAAGAGGCTTTGATGCGCATCATTTCATCTCGGGTCTTGGGAATCACATTCGCAACCTCATGGTTTGTAGGGATGTCAGTACACTTAAACTTATGGAGGCAACGCCAGAAGTGAAAACACGTTTTGCGGAACAATCCGCCCTAACGGACTTGCATTTTATTATCGACGCTTTGTCTGTCGTAAATGAAGCGGATGTTCAGTATCGAATGAGTCAGCACCAACGCTTGCTGGTTGAACTGGCTGTAATGAAGATCTGTTCATTGCAGGGAGGGTTTGACAGTGCTCTGCCTTCGGCGGAGAAAAAAAAAAGAACTGACGCGTTAATTTCACCTGCAGCGGCGCCTACTGCACCACCTGCAGCTGCGCCTGCACCAGTATCTGC
>JAPKBK010000294.1 GCA_028823435.1 Flavobacteriales bacterium | reverse complement strand
GATTTGTCATCCGAAAACATAAGGTCCACAAAATCAGATGGATTTTGATGGTGGTCAATCATGACCGTATAAGCTTCTGTAGACTCCAGAGCGGATTGCAAACCTCCTACCCTTGAAGAATTATTGTAGTCTTGAATGAAAAGAACGTCAGATTTCCGAACCAACTCCTCAGCCTTATTTGGGTCCTCAGAATGCAAAACAATTTCTGACTTGCCATGCATCCAGTTCAGAAATTCTGGGAAAGCATCTGGAAGGACTACTGTAGATTCGATACCCAAATCTTTGAAATGGTTCCACATCGCCAACGTAGAACCTACCGCATCTCCATCGGGGCCCCTGTGTGCTGTAAGAACAACCCTCTTAGCGCTTCTCAATCTATCTAGCAATTCGCCAGCTCTGTTGTCGTCAAAAATATCCATTGCCTGCATGCCCTAAATATATACCTTTAAGGCATGATTCGAATCCTTATAATGCTACTGTTTATTGCGAGTTCTTCTCATGATATCCACTTTTCTAAATCGACCGTAGATTATAATGAGCATTCCAAAACATTTCAAGTTGTCATCAATGTTTTCACTGACGACTTAGAACTTGCAATCGAAAGGTCTCATGACACACTGGATTTGGAAATCGGCGCAGAGACACAACACGAAGCCACAGATTCTTTAGTCGCTGACTATTGCATACATCGAATTCTTTTCAACAGGAACAACAACGAGGTTGGTTTCGACTTCATTGGTTTCGAATACGACTATGACATATGTTATCTATATCTAGAATCAGACACACTTTCAATTGCGCAATTTGACGAAATACTTCTGGGCGTAAACCTGTTTTTTGACGTCTATGACGACCAAGAAAATGTCGTCGACCTTCGCACACCCCTTTCTGAAGATTATTTTATTTTAAACAGAGACTCCCCTGTTGCGGAAATGAAAATAAACGACAAATGACAAAAGCTGAGAAGGCCGAGTTCATCATGTTTGAATTGGAGCGCCTCTACCCCACCACGCCCATTCCGTTAGATCATTTTGATGCCTATACGCTACTGATTGCAGTTTTGCTATCCGCTCAGTGTACAGACAAGCGGGTGAATACAGTCACCCCTGAACTCTTTGACCTTGCATCTACCCCGGAAGAAATGGTCAAACAAGACGTGGAATCTATTCGGAAAATAATCAGACCCTGTGGACTCTCCCCCAGAAAATCAGCGGCAATTCACCGGCTTTCTGAAATCATTATAGAGAAGCACAAAGGCGTGGTCCCCAATACATTTGAGCATCTCGAAGAACTGCCGGGAGTCGGACACAAAACGGCATCCGTAGTGATGGCTCAAGCTTTCGGGATCCCTACATTTCCAGTTGACACACACATACATAGATTGATGTACAGATGGGGATTAACGACCGGGAAAAATGTTGAAACGACAGAGAGAGATGCAAAACGTATTTTCCCGATTGAGAGATGGAATAAACTTCACCTTCAAATCATCTTCTACGGACGCGAGTATTGTCCCGCCAGAGGATGGGATATTGACAAAGACCTTATTACTCTGAAAGCAGGTAGGTCTTCAGTGCTTCATAAGTTGGGGAAATAACAATGCTATGCTTTTGTTTAGAAAGACATTCTTTCAAATGCGAAGGCACTTCAGGGGTAATGTGAGTTGCACCCTCCACGAGTTCCCCAAACTTGGCTGGATGTGCTGTTGACAAAACAACCCCAGGATCTGCGTTGCCAAATTTTGATTGGTAAGACTTCAAACCGGCATATCCTACAGCAGTGTGCGGACAAACAAGGTAATTCGATTTGTCTGAAAGCGCCGCCATGACTTCCGAAGTCCCTACATCGTCAAGACTATAACCAAACAACGCATCCCGCATTTTTGTTAAATCGTTGTTGTAGAGCGCTTCTACACGAGGTCTGTTGGAAGGGTCACCGACATCCATCGCGTTAGACATTGTAGACACAGACTGGCGAGGTTCAAAATCCGAGTCACAATCAGGAGACAAATACTTCTCCATACCGTCATTTGCGT
>JAPKBK010000293.1 GCA_028823435.1 Flavobacteriales bacterium | reverse complement strand
AAGCCTCCCCAAACATTAATTCAAAAAGTGCTTTTCTAGATTCACAATGCGCTGCTGCAGACAACAAATCCTTACGTTGATCTAAATGACCCGCGTCTTTAGAGGCTTTTGCAAGTAACATCCTGAACGGACCACTGTAGGGATGGCCTTTTACCAACCCAACCAATTCATCCCTGACATCTGCAAAACTCTCGTTTTTGCGATTTAGCAATGTATTTATTTTCTCTAGATTCATCACTGTCGGCTTACCAATTACCTAAGCTTGAGTTAAATATATCTTGCGAAAGAAGCGCTCCGATTTCGTCTACAATTTGGTCCTCGATGGCGAATAAATCATCGCTGCTTGGCACATCGACAAACCTACTGAAATTCCTTTGAAAACTTAACGTTTCATCGATCGTATTTGTATAAACAACATCAACAGTGACCGTGACCCTATTCGCGCCAGCTGTCTCATCCCCTTGAACATTAATGGGCTGAACGGTCCATCCCACAACTTTACCTGAAAACTGCAACGCGCCTTGATCAGAATCTAACTTTAGCACTGACTGCCGTTGGACACGGTCGACCAAAGCTTCAGTGATGCTCAACGCTGAAGTAGCCGACACAAGTGGATGAATCGCCTCAAATTTTGAAACGCTGAAAGATTTGGCCCCTGAGGTCGCTGCCCCATATGGAGAGTAAACACCACAACCCATACAAAGAGCAAAGACAAATATTTGAAGATACTTCATCATTTCAAATCGTATTCCTTAATCTTTCGATAAAGTGTGCGCTCTGAAATCCCCAGTTCTTCAGCGGCGTCTTTCCTGCGATTGCTGTGCTTCTCAAGGGCCCGTTTAATTAACTGACGCTCTACGTCGACAAGAGATAAGCTTTGCTCAACTTCTTCTACTTCCCGCATCCTAGGAGAAGCGGTATTTTCGAGGTCTTGATCTCGTAATATGAGTGGGAATTTAGAGGGCGTTGACTCAGAGGAAGACTCTGATTTCAACACCCGATTCACCAAATCTTGCTCTTTGCTTGTCAAGGACTGCGAACTATTTACCAAGCCCAACACCAAATCTTTCAAATCATTCAATTCACCCTTCATATCGAAAAGCACCTTGTATAATATTTCCCTTTCATTCCTCCCTGAATCACTTTCTTCGAAACCATCACTTGAACTTTGAACTTTGACTGGCAATCGAGATCTGTTCGTTTCTGGCAAATACCCCAACACAACATCTGAATTCAGATATCTTTCAGGCTCTAAAACAGACATTTGTTCGGTAATATGCTTGAGTTGTCGAATGTTTCCAGGCCATGGATAATTCTCAATGATCTCTATCGCATCGGGGGTGAGTGACAAGGGCGGCATGCGATGCAATTCACTGAAATCTGTTGTAAATTTTCTGAAAAGCAAATGAATATCGCTTGACCTGTCTCTTAGGGGAGGCATCTGAATGGGGACTTGGTTCAAGCGATAGTATAAATCTTCTCTAAATTTTGCCTTATTAAACGCATCAATAAAATCAACATTTGTTGCAGCTACTACTCTTACATCTGTTTTCTGAGTAA
Source organism: Flavobacteriales bacterium (assembly GCA_028823435.1). Classification (GTDB taxonomy): domain Bacteria; phylum Bacteroidota; class Bacteroidia; order Flavobacteriales_D; family Sanyastnellaceae; genus UBA974. The sequence goes on along the minus strand of JAPKBK010000293.1, from coordinate 477 downwards.
GAGAAGACCCCACTTTCATAAACTCTCCTGTTTCGAGCACTCGCAACAATCTCACTTGCGTCGTGAGTGGAAGTTCTGCGACTTCGTCTAAAAAAATGGTGCCACCATCCGCCTCTTCAAAGTACCCTTTTCTAGAATCTGTAGCACCCGTAAAAGCGCCTTTCATATGACCGAAAAGCTCCGAATCAATCGTCCCCTCTGGAATCGCTCCGCAGTTCACGACGATGTATTTGCCGTGCTTCCTCTTGCTGAACTGATGGACAATACGTGGCATCACTTCTTTACCCGTCCCGCTTTCACCTAGAATCAATACGGACAAATCTGTAGGAGCAACTTGAGCTGCAATATTTATTGCGCGATCAAGCGACAGACTTGTGCCGATTACTCCAAATCTTTGTTTTATTGACGCTACGTTCATTGTTTTACCGTTCAAATTATGCGTCCGCTGGATCTGTTGTTACTTCTCCCAATAATGTT
>JAPKBK010000066.1 GCA_028823435.1 Flavobacteriales bacterium | reverse complement strand
GGTGGAATGACACTTTTAGGCTTGCGTTCTCAAGCGATGTTTTACCCTGGTTTGATGGACAAGCTCGGCGTTGATGTGACTGTCCTTCGCGGACCAAACAACAAATACAAGTCTGCAGTAGAGCCTTTGCTCCGCCGAAATTTCAGCGAGGCGAACAAAGAGCAATTGGGCGCATTGCTGGGTGAGTTTTGGACAACGATAAGTTCAGACATCGCCGAGAGCCGAAATATTCCTGTGGCGCAAGTGGATGCGGTTGCGGAAAACATTCTCGTCCGTCTTCCTGTTGATGCGGTCAATCAAGGTCTCATTGACGGAATGCTTTACCAGGACGAGTTGGATGATCTTTTAGAAAGTCGTCTAGACAGTCTGGAATTAGAAACAATCTCTTTCAGTCAGTATACATTGCCAGAGAGCATGTTCGGCTTGGACATGTCAGAAGAGTCCATGGCAGACCTTATCGAGACCCTTTCTGATGATGGTGAAGACGGTGATTCGAGTGAAGATGAATCTGGTCCTTTGGGGGGCGAGATTGCAATTGTGTATGCAGTAGGTGCGATTGAGTCAGGAGAAGGAGATGCAACGACGATAGGATCGGTGACCACCGCTGAAGCGCTTCGTACGGCACGTCTGGCACCTGATGTCAAGGCGGTCGTTCTCAGGGTGAATTCTCCTGGAGGAAGCGCCCTTGCAAGTGATGTGATTTGGAGAGAAACGATTCTTTTAAAAGAAGCAGGTAAAACCCTGGTCGTAAGTATGGGTGACCTTGCTGCATCGGGTGGATATTACATCAGCTGCGCTGCCGATCGGATTTTTGCAAACCCGACGACCATCACGGGATCGATTGGTGTATTTGGGGTGATTCCTAATGTGGGAGGGATGTATGAAAAACATTTGGGAATCGCATTCGATGAGATTGCAACACATAGCCACGCGGGGAAACCTGATGGTGTTTTTTCGATGTCGGCGTTTGAAATTGAGGCTTACAATGAAATCATTTCAGATATATATTACTCATTTACGTCTAAAGTAGCTGAGGGCAGAGGTTTGAATGCAGAACAAGTGGAGGAGGTCGCAAGAGGAAGGGTGTGGTCTGGAAATGATGCCCTCGACATCGGTCTGGTGGATGAAATCGGCAATTTGGAAACAGCGCTGAATTATACAAAGACCCTCATCGGCTCACCTGACGCTGAATGTGTTTATCTGCCTGAGATTGGTGATCCGTTTGAGACGTTCATCGAGGACTTGGCGGGTGTAAGATCGAGCTTCGATGCACTTGCATTGCTGGGTGAAGACAATGCTACGCTCCTCGAAATACTTTCCGTAAAGCGTATGTTGGCGTCGGATGACATTTACCAAACCCGTCTTCCTTTCACGCTTCACTTTAACGATTAAAGCGTCGTTTTTCCAAACCACTCAACATGAAGCCCGAAGATTACACGAATGAAAACAACCTTCCCGTTGTTTTCGTCCTTGAGGATGTCAGAAGCGGGAACAATGTCGGTTCGTTCTTCAGAACAGGAGATGCCTTTTGTATTTCTGGCGTTGAGCTGTGCGGGATTACCTGCCATCCGCCTCACCGCGACATCTTAAAAACGGCTTTGGGAGCCAGCGATCATATTCCATGGCGTGGTCACACAAATGCTGAGGAGGCGATCGCTGTTTTGCGTTCGGAGGGATATAAGATCGCCGTTGTTGAACAGCACGACAGAAGTGTGTCCTTAAGCGAATGGACGCCTTTAAAAGGGGAGAGGTGGGCACTTGTATTCGGCAACGAAGTTCGAGGCGTACAATCCACCACGTGCGACTCAGCAGATGTCATCTTAGAGATTCCTCAGTTGGGCGTCAAGAAGAGCATGAACGTCAGTGTGTGTGCAGGGATCGTACTTTGGCATGCAGCGAGTCTATTGAAGTAGGCTTTTCCCCAAATCTATGGCATTCAAAAAAGAGGCTGTCTCAGAAATGAGACAGCCTCTTTTAAATCCGTTGGACTGATTTTTAAGACAACGTCTTGAGCGTTAGCTCACAGAAGTTACAGTCCCAATTCTGATCTGAAGTTCTGAAATTCTAAATCTGACTTCGCTTTTTCCCTGAGTGTTCCGTCCTTCGTGAGGGCCTCAGTGATGTTGCGTTTCACGCCTTCTCCATCGCCTAGACGTGCCGAGCATATCGCAAGGAGGTAGCTTGATACCGCTGAGTCGTCATTTGCATTTTCAAGGGTCGTCTTCGCGCCACTGGCATCTCCGTTAAGAAGTTTGGCAAGCGCAAGGTTTGCAGTTGTCGCGCCACTCATGGTAGATATCGCAGCACCATAGTTTCCTTGCGTGATCGCTACGAGTCCTTTGTTGTAGCTCACCTCTGGTCCAGAACCAGCTTTCCCGAAGAGTGAAGCTGCCTCATCTGTTTTGCCTTTTTGGCGTGCGATGGCTCCGAGGTTGTTCAGAACAGCCTGGTTGTTCGGGTCAAGTGAGCGCGCTGAGTTAAAAGCCTCCTCTGCTTGGTTACGTCGGCCCATCTCCATCAGACATACACCAGCATTGTTATGTCCTCTGAGGTCTGAACTGTATGTGTCAGCACAAGCAGCATAGATTGTGTACTTCATGTTCACGTCATCAAACAATGTCGCTGAGAACAACAACTCTTCAACAGTTAATACCGCTGGAGTACTCGAAGCATAAGTGATGATTTGTTCATCGGTATAGCCTTCTACAGTATAATCTATAGCAATTTCAGAGCGACGAAGAGACGGAAGGATTTGGTCTTCAATTTCTGAATACGTCTTTGCAATATTGCGAATCTCTTCCTCACGCTTAGATTTGTCAGAGTACATTTCTAGCACTCGAAGGATAAGATCCTTGTCAGCGATGTCTGACGCTTTCATGAGGCGCTTAAATCCATTCCAATCTTCACCCTTAGCGATGAGTGTGTAAAAGCCCTCAGCGGTCTCTATTTTTTTCCGCTTAAGCTCTTTCATGAGGGCTTTTTGTGCAGATTCAGTTCGGTTAGTGGCCAGGTCTTCGTTAAGAGAAATCTCTCCTTCTGGAGAAGCGTAAGCCTCAATGGTCACTCCAGTTAATGAAACGCTATCCGCAGAAGCGGCTAGAACGAAGAGTTCCTTCATTGACTTCCAAGCATCTGTGCGTGTTTCAGCTGTGGTCACCCTAGAGCTGTTGTATGCATAGTTAATGCTCACAGCATTTTCAGCAGTGGTCGCTTCTGTCGTGGTTGCTTCAGATGTATTGTCATCACCTAGTGAGTAAGACATTGTGCGCTGGAAGCGGTCAGGCGTCATTGCAAACTTGTCGTCTGGCTGAACGAGATTTGGTGTTGTAATCACACCGTTGCATAGCACATAAGGGTCAAAGTCGATCATCTTGTCTCCTTTAAGACCACGTAGCCTTAATTCAAGACGGCTTCCATCTTCCATTGCAGCATCGTATGGAATGCTCGCTGTGTAGGTAAATGACTTGCCTGCTTCAAAAGGAACTACGGTGTAGTTGCCAGCAGCATCCTCACCTTGGAATCCTTCAGTTGCAAATGCAGCTTCTCCACCATCCCAAACCAGGACAGGAGTCGCTTCCAGTCTTACTTTCTTTGCGAAGTATTTTGCAGGGAAGTTTCCAGTAATCTCGACTTCGACGATGTCGCCTCGGAGGATGAGCGTTTCTGGGTTAACTTTTAAGTTTAACGTTTCAATGGCTTTTTCCATTGAGCCCAGTCCGGCACAGCCGGCTAGGAAAAGAGCAGTAGCGATGGCTACAATATATGCTTGGGTACGTAGCATTTTAATATTAGGATTTGTGAGTTATATATATACAAAATTAGGTCAAATCAACCGTGTATTTCAGTTGATTTCAGGAAGCAGTCACCACTCCCATGTTAGAAAACTTACGTATTCTAATGTCGATACGTTTGTCGGAATCCATGGGCATTAATTTCTTTAAATGCATGTTGATTTCACCCTTCAAAGTAGCGTACATCTCCTCCCTGTTATTGTGAGCCCCGCCAAGGGGTTCCGGTATGATTCCGTCGATGAGTTGGTTGCTTAACATGTCCTCTCCAGTCAGCTTCAATGCCTCGGCCGCTTTCACCTTGTGATCCCACGATTTCCAAAGAATCGATGAGCATGACTCAGGAGAAATGACGCTGTACCATGTGTTTTCTAACATAAGCACCTTGTCGCCAATGCCGATTCCCAATGCGCCTCCAGAAGCACCCTCTCCGATGATCACACAAATGATAGGGACCCGAAGTTGAACCATCTCAATCAGATTTCTTGCGATCGCTTCTCCTTGTCCGCGTTCTTCGGCTTCAAGTCCAGGATAGGCTCCTGGTGTATCGATGAGCGTCACGACAGGGATGTTGAATTTCTCTGCCAGTTTCATGAGTCGAAGCGCCTTTCTATACCCTTCGGGGTTTGCCATTCCGAAGTTGCGGTATTGTCGCTTCTTCGTGTTGTTGCCTTTCTGTTGGCCGATGAGCATCACAGGCTGTCCGTCAATCTCGCCTAGTCCGCCTACCATCGCTTTGTCATCTTTGACATTTCTGTCACCATGAAGTTCCATAAACGCTCCATCTGTCAGGGCTTCCATGTAGTCAAGTGTATATGGCCTGTCTGGATGACGGCTTACGAGTACCCTTTGCCAAGCGGTAAGTTTCCCGTAAATTTCTTTTGTCACTTCCGCGATCTTCTCCTCAAGTTCCACAATCGTAGTGGTCATATCAAGATCGTTTTTTGACTCAATTTCTTTTGCCTGCACAAGCTGCTCGCGCAACGTTTTAATAGGCTCTTCGAATTCTAAATAATTCATACCGCAAATATGAGAAAAACCATATCATTTCACACACTTTGACCTGTTATTTACACGCCTAACCTTTCCGTCATTTTTCGGATTGCTTTTCCTCTGTGGCTTATGGCATTCTTTTCGTCTGCATTCATCTCCGAGAATGTCCTTGTTTCACCTTCAGGAATGAAGATGGGGTCGTAACCGAAGCCTTCAGTCCCAGAGCGTTCTTGAGCAATTTCACCTTTGCAAATCCCTTCAAGCGCAATCTCTTCGCCTCCGACGATGAGGTGGATTGCCGTTTTAAATTGTGCTTGTCTGTCCATGCTTTCTTCCGCACCAGCTGAATGAAGTTCACTCAGCAAATGATTCATGTTCTGCATGGCATCTTTTTGAGGTCCGCCAAACCTTGCTGTGAATACCCCTGGAGCCCCATTGAGCGCCTGGACTTCTAGCCCTGTATCGTCTGCAAAACAATCGAACCCATATTTCTCTTTCACGTAATCTGCCTTCTGTTTGGCATTTCCTTCCAAAGTATGCGCAGTCTCAGGAATATCTTCTAGACAACCTATATCTACAAGAGATTTTACCTCGAACCGTCCCTCTAAAAGTCGACGTACTTCAGACACTTTGTTTTCGTTTGCCGTCGCAAAAACTATGGTGGGTTTCATTTTATTTGGAATTTATATTCTTCGTATTTTCCCGAGAATCGATGTTTTTATAGCCCCGTATTCTATTCCTCGTGGGTTGTGATAGGAGGGGAGGGTTTCTAAAGATGCGATCTGACGAAGCAGATCATCTTCGTCTTCTTGAGTCAGTTTTTCAGAATCGAGTCTCAGTACAATCTTTTCGCCGAGACCGTCATCTTCTATGCCTCGAATGAGATACGCGCAATCTAATGGACGCATGATATCTCTTATTTCTCGTTCAACAACTTCGGGGATTACTTTCATGCCGCCCGAATTTATCACAGCGCTTTTGCGTCCGAGCCATCTGAAATTTTGCCCGTCGATGCGTTCCACCAAATCGTCAGTTACCAAATCAACCACGCCTCTGTTTGGGGCATTGATCACAAGGATTCCGTCAGAGCTTGTACCGAAATTGACGCCGGGAAGCGCTGTAAATGGAGGGTTAGATTCCCCACTGATGATGCGTCTCGCGGCGATGTGTGTGAGGGTTTCCGTCATTCCGAATCCCTCCCAAAATTCAATCCCATCTGGAAGTTTGTTTTTCAGACCTTCACGAACAACTCCGCCTCCCAGGAGCACTTTGCTGACCGCTGGGAAATCGGGCAGGAGTGACGCGCATTGAAGTGGGGTTAACGCAATGAAATCATAAGTGTTTGGGCATGCAGGGCGAGATGAAGGTTCAATGATTTCAAGATTCCAGCGCCCCACGATCGCCCTCACGAGCATTAATCTTCCGGCCACGAAATCGATTGGCAATGCGAGAACAGCGCGTGTTCCTGGACTTAGTCCAAAGAAGGTAAGGCTGTCTTTTGCACTTGCAATAACCGACTCCCGAGTGTGTGAGATGTCCCTTGGGGTTCCACTTGATCCAGATGTCTTGAATAAAAGCGGACTTTCGGGGTTCTGAAACCAGTCCACAAGTGTTCTTGCGATGCCATCCGTCCAGCTGGGTCTTCCTATGTGTGCTGAGAAGTCGGAGGCTCCTGCGGCAGATAATGGGAACGTTTGGCCTTGAAGTACAATCGAACCTGGCGTCTGTTGCTGCGCATACAATTTCCCATCCTCAATGAACATCGTCGAAGCCGTGTTGTTCGTAAATAAACCACCTGTTCCCAGACCTTGTGCAAGTCCTTGAAGATTGGGGTTGTTTTCTAAATGCCCAGCAATCCACTCTGCGATGGCCGACAGTCCCACGTTAGACTCAAGGGCAGATGTAACCCACCACCCGATGCCCAAATCATTTGCGAGTTCTATCCATTTTTCTGATTCGTCCAATCCACCTATTAAGCTGGGTTTTAAAATCAGGTATTTGGGTTTTGTTTTTTCCAAGAGCGCCCTTCTTTCGGATTGAGAATTCACCCCTATTAATTCTTCATCGAGTGCGATGGGAATGGGAGAAGTCGCGCACAATGTTGCCATTTTATCATATTGACCGGCCGGAATCGGTTGTTCAATACTGTGAATATCCAAGTCTGCATTTGACAGCGCCTCGAGTTTGTCTATGGCAGTCATGCCATCTCCCGCGTCTTTTCCAAAGGCACCATTTGCATCGATTCTGATGGTGAATTCTTCAGCAGGACATTTTCTTCGAATCTCTCGCAGCATGTCTAGTTCCTCATGAAATGGGAGCGTCCCCACCTTGAGCTTGATGGTCTTAAACCCCTTACTAACAAGTATTTCTACCTGCTCAAGCATGCCTTTCACGCTGTCCATCCATACCAAACCATTGATTGTAATGCCACCCGACCAATTTGCCTCGCCGCCTCTTTTGAGGCTTCTGAATGCTGTTTCTAAGGCAAATCTGACAGAGGGGAGCGCAAGAGGTATTTCTCGCACATTGACCCTCCGATGCGTCTTGAGTGTTTCTAAAAATGAAATAACCTCTTCCTCGGATTCAATACTTAGGCCAGGAATGAGGCTGCATTCTCCCACTCCCTTGCGTCCACTTTTATCACAAATGGTGATGAGGAAACTGGGTTTGTGATAGAGAACATCTCGCGATGTTTGCGCGGGTTTATTGAACGTCAAAGGATGTGCACGGTATGTGATGTCTAGCTCCATGTGTTCAGGCTTTTCCACAATCAAGCTGTGACGCTAAGGATCATAAATAACGCAACCACGAAAGCACTTAACGCAATCTTTTTTAATTCCTGATCAAGCAGTTTGGGATCTTCATTCTTCATCACAAAAACGAGATGTTTGAGGTGGACAAGTGCGATGATCACATACCAAAATCCTCCTTTCCACGCTTCGAGTTCTCCCATCCCTAAAAGAAAGGCGAGCATGCACGCCCATCCAGCCGTCATTAAGATGAGGTGATATTTTTTTGCGTTCTTGAATCCCATGCGAACCACAAGGGTGTTTTTGCCTGAAATGGCGTCATTCTCATGGTCGCGTAGGTTGTTTAAATTCAGGACTGCAGCAGCCATCACACCAGAAAAAGTGGCGGGCAAAAGCCAGCTTATTTGAAAGTCATGTGAAAATAAATACGCCACACCCAGCACGCCTATATACCCGAAAAACAACATCACATAAACATCACCAAGTCCCTTATAACCATATGCTTTATCTCCTATCGTATAACGTAACGCTGCAAGTATAGCGAACACACCTAAGCCACCCAGTATCAACACGCCGTATACCATGGAGAAATCAAAATTGAACGCAAACCCCAGCGTCACACATCCCGCAACAAATGCCTTGATGGATGTTGCCCTCAACGCCCTTTTCATTTCACGTTCAGTAATGTCTCCAGATGCCATTGCTCTGTCTGACCGCTCGGGTCCATCCGTCCCCTTTTTAAAATCTCCGTAATCGTTTGCGAAGTTGGCAAGCACCTGCAGATAAATGACGGTCAGCAGAGCGAAACCTAACACTGCATAAAACTGTGTGTCTGGTTGCGTAAGCTCAGCTTCTCCAAATCGGGCGACAGCCGCTCCGACAAGGACACATGTGACCGCAAGGGGCAGTGTGCGTAGCCTTGCAGCTTTAATCCATGCTCCGAATGATGCCATCTTGACGGTTATGGAAACTTTGGAAATTGCTGGAAGTTGGGCTCTCGCTTTTCTAAGAACGCCCGCTTTCCTTCCTGTGCTTCCTCCATGAGGTAGTACATCAATGTGGCATCACCTGCAAAATCCATCAGACCTCTTTGTCCATCCAGTTCAGCGTTCAGGCCTCGTTTGATCATCCGGATCGCCATCGGAGATCGCTTCATTATTTTTTGACACCACG
>JAPKBK010000065.1 GCA_028823435.1 Flavobacteriales bacterium | reverse complement strand
TTGTGGTAGATGGGATTGATGGCACGGTCCAGGAGATCGGAATACGATCGTCACGATTAATCACTTTACAAGGCAGACTCGTCACGATTCCAAACAACAGTTTCACGAATTCTCCCGTTGAAAATATTACAGCCGAACCTTCTCGTAAGGTATCTGTTACGCTAGGTCTGACATATGACACAGCGCCTGATAAAGTTCAATTGGCGGTTGCTATTTTAAAAGAAATTGTGGGCAATCATTCCGATACAGAGAATGATTTTACAGTATGGTTCAGCTCCTTTGGAGATTTCAGTTTAAACGTGAGTTGCACCTATTATGTCAACAAAACAGGACATTGGGCTGACACGCCAGGGGAGATCAACATGCAGATACTTGAGAAATTTAATGCTGAGAAATTAGACTTTGCCTTCCCTACTCAAACCATCATAACGCAGTCCTAATGACCCATTATGATGTGAGTATTTTACCCTCAGAGGCAAGATATTGGGTGATGATTATTGGGGCTGTTGTCGGCGGATTTCTCCTAGTAAAGTATTTTGATAATTTATCTCAAGAGAAGAGAGACCCTTATCTCAAACGACTTGGTTGGGTTCTTCTTTTAACGGCAAGTTTCCTCCCTATTTATACCATTATCATCCCTGAACATCTCTTTTCGTTTCACCGATCTTTGCCGCTTCATTTTTGTTCATTGAACATTTGGCTTATTGGTTTTAATTGTTTTTTCAGGTCAAGGAAGCTGTTCGTATATACGTTTTTTATGGGCCTCATCGGGGGCTTTTATTCTGTTTTGACGCCTTTACTTACTGTCGGAGATGCGCCCTTGGTGATCTTACATTACATCCTTGTTCATACGGCATTATTTACGGTTCCGATTGTAATGATCCGATTGTACGGAATGCGATTGAAGTATTATGACTGGATTAGAGGCTATTTATTTGCAGCTGCCATCTCAACGGTGATGGTTTTTATAAATGCTTATTTAAATTTATTCGTAGAAAATACGGGAGGGGCGAGTGCTAATTATATGTTTGTCACAGTCGCACCTGCTGTAAGCAACCCATTTTTATTTGAGGATTTGGAATGGCCTTTTTATATACTTCCTATTCATGTCGGTCTTTTGCTCCACTTTTTCATCATTAATATGATATACAGGAAAAGAGAACAAAATGCCATCGTTACAGACCCGAAACTTTGGCAATAACCTGTTCATCCCTCAAGAGTTGTTCACGTGCTGTTAACGAATTGATTTCTTAGGGCCCACATAATTTATCTTCGACGCATGAAGGCATACTTAAATTTGCTTGAACATCTATTGGAAAATGGTGTTAAGCGAGAAGACAGAACAGGTACGGGTACTTTAGGGTGCTTCGGTTATCAAATGCGATTTGATTTATCGGAGGGTTTCCCTGTGACCACAACGAAGAAACTTCATCTCAGAAGCATTATTCACGAACTTCTTTGGTTTATACAAGGTGACACTAACATCAAGTACCTCAAAGACAATGGCGTTAGGATATGGGATGATTGGGCAGATGAGAAGGGTGATTTGGGACCTGTATATGGTTATCAGTGGCGTTCTTGGCCTAATCCAGATGGTTCTTCAACAGACCAAATAGCAAAGGTCATAGACTCCATCAAAAACAACCCTTATTCTCGCAGACACGTCGTGAGTGCCTGGAACCCAAGCTTCATAGACGATATGGCTCTCCCGCCCTGTCACTGTTTATTTCAATTTCACGTGAGCGAGGGCAGGCTTAACTGCCAGTTGTATCAACGTTCAGCCGATACTTTTTTAGGCGTACCATTTAATATCGCTTCTTATTCGCTCTTAACGATGATGATGGCTCAGGTGTGTGATTTAGAACCCGGAGAGTTCGTTCATACTTTCGGAGACGTTCATTTATATTCGAATCACGTAGAGCAGGCACGTGAACAGCTTTCTAGAACTCCGGGTACGCTTCCGAAAATGATTTTAAACCCAGATGTGAAGCGTTTGTTCGATTTTACACATGAGGATTTCACTTTGGTAGATTATACGCCTCAGCCCCACATTAAAGCCCCCATTGCAGTATGACACGTCCCAATAACATGCGGATTAGTATCATTGCAGCTGTTGCTGACAATGGAGTCATAGGGAGAGACAATGATTTGGCGTGGTCTTTACCTGATGATATGGCATTTTTTAAAGCGATTACGCGTGGCCGCCATGTTGTTATGGGCCGGCGCAACTATGAGAGTATTCCTCATAAATACCGTCCTCTTCCCGGCCGCCCAAACATTGTTTTGAGCCACAACTCTGAATATGATGCTTCCCCTGCACACCTTGTAACCTCACTTGATGATGCACTCGACATTGCAACGTCAGCGAAAGAGTCAGAGTGTTTTATAATAGGGGGTGGTCAAGTCTATACGATGGCTTTAGATGCTGGTGTGGTAGATACAATGTATCTCACTCACGTTCACGGATCTCCGAAAGGTGATGCATTTTTCCCTGAATTTGATTCACAAGAATGGACGATGCAAGTCATAGATAATCACCCCGAAGATGAACGCCATGAATTTTCGTTTACGATTTGTAGATACGATCGGAAACAGTCCTAATTCTCACGTGAAATGAATGACATTTTTCTAGGAGCTACCCATATTACAGATCTGGCTGGATTCGATCATATTCTTTTCCTCGTCGCATTAGCTGCTTCATACGACCTCACAAAATTAGGACGTATGGCACTGCTTGCAACAGCTTTCACGCTGGGTCATTCTCTCACTTTGTTTCTGGCTGGACTTGATCTCGTTCGCGCTTCTTTGTCGTGGATTGAGTTTTTAATTCCTTTGACAATCTTAACCATGTCCATCCTTCAAATTGGTGGCACTTCTTTTGATTTGTCTCTTAAAAAACAACCTTCTCGCTCCTACGTTCGGAATTCCATCTATCTAATTACGGCGCTCTTCGGTTTAATTCATGGGCTTGGCTTTTCCTCATTTTATCGCATTGCCGCAGACAGAGGGGCAGGGATTGTTTTACCGCTTCTCAAGTTCAACCTCGGAGTTGAACTTGGTCAACTCCTAATTCTCATTGTTACCCTCTCAATATTTTCGCTCGGTCGTGCGTTCGGGGTCACAAATAGATCTCAGCAACTCGTCATTGGTGGCGCAACATTTGGACTTGCCGCAATGATGGCAATTGAGAATTTCCCGATATAGAAATTACGCTGTTCAGTTGTATCGGTTTACCTCTTTGTCAGTCTTGTGTTGCGCTTTTTAAGACAATCACACACGCCTTACCTTTGAACAATGCGCTTCGTATTTATCGCTTTCATAAGATTGTATCAAATAGTCCTAAGTCCATTGCTGGGTTCGAACTGTCGCCATCATCCCACATGTTCCGCTTATGGAATAGAATCTTTAAAAGTGTGGGGAGCGTGGAAGGGTTTAGGGTTAACATTGCGTAGAATTATAAAGTGTCAACCCTGGGGAACCTCTGGACACGATCCTGTACCTCGCAAAACATCCACATTCTCTAAAGCATCTTCTTGCCATACGACACGCAATCAAACGGATTCATAAATACAACATTCAACAAATATTAACTATGAAAGCATTTATTACAACCTTAACATTAAGCATTTCTATTCTGAGTTTCCTTCTTTTAGGTTCTTGTGGTGAAGAACACGCAAGTGAACCATCGGTGGCACGCGTCAGTGCGATTGCGATACATGATGACAGTGGAAGATTGGCAAAGGAATTTCATGTAAGACTCGCAAATGAATTTGCAGTCACAGAAATCACAGACAGTTCGTTCATTAAGCTTGTCGATTTAGACGCACGCTATGTGGTTTGGAGTAAGACTTTAGTGAAGCTTCCAGGAACAGCGTGTAATCACGAAGAAGGAGAACATCATCACCACGATCATGTGGCGGAAGCACAACTTGAAAACCTGTCTGACGAAGCGCTTTTAGAACTTCAAGAAGCGATTCAAGCGGAGTTGATGATAATCATTAATGACCTCGATGTTTTAGTGTCTCAAAAATAAGCCTATTGATGAATTACCTTCCTTGTGTTATCTCAATGCTGAAGTCTGCGATATTTACCATGTTGTTTCTTCTTGCAGGATTTTCTCATGCTCAGACTGACATGACAGATCAGGCCCCTCTGAATGTCCGCATAGGTCCTGCTCAAACGACAGTAGGATTTCAACCGTGCGAACCCAGTATTGCGATCAGTTTAAAGAATCCTGACATTGTGGTTGCAGGGAGCATCTTAGACAATGTTTACCGTTCTACTGATGGCGGTTACACCTGGGAACACAATACATTAACATCACCATATGGCGTTTACGGTGACCCTTGTGTCGTCGCATCTCCAAATGGAGATTTCTATTATTTGCATCTGAGTAACCCTGAAGGCAAGGGATGGGAAAGTGAGATGCTTCTCGATAGAATTGTCTGTCAGCATTCAAAAAGCAAAGGCAAGAGGTGGAGTAAAGGTGGCAGTATCGGTCAAGATCATCCCAAAGATCAAGACAAAGAATGGGCTGTGGTATCTTTGGATGGCGAACGTATTCACGCTTGCTGGACGCAATTTGACAAGTATAACAGCCAAGAGCCGAATGACTCGACAATTATTTTGTGCAGTTTTGCAGGTCGCAAAGGAGAAAACTGGTCTAAGCCCATTCGGGTGAGTGAAAAGGCAGGCAATTGTCTTGATGATGATGAAACAACGGAGGGTGCTGTTCCTTCTGTGGGTCCAAACGGTGAGATATACGTGGCTTGGGCAGTAGATGAAACGATTTGGTTTGACCGAAGTTTTGATCAAGGAGAGACATGGATGGCACACGATATTGCAGCGGCTGATATTGTGGGGGGATGGGCCCAAACCGTCGCTGCCATTGGTCGCGTTAACGGAATGCCCGTGACAGGAGTGGACTTAAGTCCTGAGTCTCCTTACAATGGAAGAATTTATATCAATTGGACGGATGCACGTAATGGAAGTGATGACCTCGACGTATTTGTTTGTTACTCCGACGACAAAGGCACGACTTGGTCAAGTCCGATCAGAGTAAACAATGATGAAGCTGGAAGCCAACAGTTTTTCACTTGGATGGCAGTAGATCCAGTATCGGGAAGTATTCATGTCGTGTTTTATGACCGTCGCGCTCACGATGATGAAACAACTGACGTTTACGTAGCAAGTTCTAATGACGGCGCCCTTACATGGACGAATCGCCTCGTTTCAGAATCTTCATTTCTACCTCAGGGCGAAGTATTCTTCGGAGATTACAATAATATATCAGCTTTTGACGGTCATGTTCGTCCGATTTGGACCCGAGAAGTCAACGGCGTCTTAACTGTAATGACTGCTATTCTTGACGTAGAATAATCTATTTCGTGATCTTAAAGATATGTCTCTGGTTAAATGTATGCCGTGTAAAGACAAATCCCAACACGAAAAAAGGGAATCCATTCAGGATATAATTACCCTGCCGCAACAGTTGCATGACGATTGTCACAAAAATAGCAGTAGAAATAAGCCACAGTACAGGGTCTTCAGGCACGCGAGGGATGAAGTTTCTTTTGAGGAAAATGAATACGAGTATCCCTCCAAAAAGACCTAACTCAGACAATATCCGAAGTAACATCGAGCTCGCATCCTGAGCGTTTTGTGTACGGTAATGGTATTCTACTCCCTTATTTCCAAGTGAATATTTCTCTGTGGCGATAGCATGTGTTCCCAGCCCTGTGCCGAAAAGTGGGTTCTCTTTTAAATTCATCCAGGTGATATACGCGTGGTTAAAAAGGATAAAAGAAGAACCATGAAAATCACCTGTTTGTTTTTCTTCAGTCGACACTGACAGAGCACCCTGATACCTGTCTTCTAGCTCAGGGACCTGAAAAATAACAATCCGTGCAAAAATGACGATTAACGGGATAATGATTGCATACCGGATTGCACCATGTCTCAGAAGAAGCAATATTCCGCCCAGAAAAAGTCCTAAAAAAGCAATCGCGCTATACGTGAGTAACAAAGCGACAACAAATACAAGTGCCTTTCTTTTTGTAAGATAATCTAACCCTATTCCTTTGTCTTGTTTAACAATCAAACGAAACATTGCCACTACACCGGCAGGCAATACAACATTCGCGAAATATGTAGGCTCCCCTAACATGCTTGCGAGTCGTATTCCGAAGGATGCATCAATGGTTTTAATACTAATAAACAATTGAAAAAATTCTAACAGACTGTTTCCTAAGAAGGAGTCAACAAACAAAAGGATTCCAATAATTGAGATGGCATATGCTCCTTTTAAATAAAGCGTAAAAAGCCGCTCGACATTGTATTCGAAATGTCGCCAAACATATGCGTAGAATACATATGGGAGTATAATACTCCCCGCCACTTTGATATAGACGCTATTTTGTAAGACACCAGAGATTACGCCACTGGCCCCTACAATTAAGATAAAAACCACCCACGCTAATTCTCTAAAGGGAATCTTGTATTTAATGATAAATATGGGTAACAGTAGGTAAAATGCAATAAATGGTCCATACCCGAGTGCCCCTGGAAACAAGATGAACGTATACCTAAAGAGAAAAATCGGAATGAAACAAAGTATGATTGTCGCATTTTCAAAATTGAAAATACGTCCAAATAGCGAAGTAGCTTTTTGCGCCATCACCCCAGTGCCTCTCTAATTTGTCTGGCAGTATCGGCAAGTGAATCTTGAGATAACTCTAGTTTCGTTCTTTCAAAATTAATGTCCCCAATTGAGTTTAATGGAATGAGGTGTATATGGGCATGAGGTACCTCCAGGCCTATCACTGCGACTCCTATTCTCTTACAGGGCACGGTCTTTTCAATCGCAGAAGATATTGTTTTCGAAAAAATATTTATTTGCGCGATCTCTTCATCGTTCAAGTCGAAGTATTTATCTACTTCCCGTTTGGGAACGACCAAAGTATGACCAACAGCCAATGGGGCAATATCTAAAAAAGCAAAACACGTCTCATTCTCCGCAACTTTATGACAAGGGATTTCACCAGAAATAATTTTACTGAAAATGCTACCCATTTTTTCCCTATCTAGAAATTTCAAGTATTTCAAAAAGAAGAACTCCAGCAGGAATTTCTATTTCAGCGACATCTCCAACGGACTTGCCCAGTAGACCTTTCCCAATTGGAGAGTCTATAGATATTTTCTTTTCCGCGAGATTTGCTTCGTTTTGAGCGACTAAAGTGTACGTTACTTCCGACCCGTTTTTTTGATTTCGAATTTTAACAATACTCAAAATAAAGACCTTACTGTTGTCAATTTTACTGTCATCAATGATTCTCGCATTTGCAAGCAAGTTTTCCATTTTTGCAATCTTAGCCTCCAAATGACCTTGGGCATCCTTCGCTGCATCGTATTCTGCATTCTCGCTTAAATCTCCTTTGTCAATGGCCTCACCTATTTGAGCGCTAATTTTTGGACGTTCGACACTAACAAGATGATGTACCTCATCTTTTAGGGCTTTATATCCTTCTTCTGTGTAGTATGAAATGTCAGACATATTGTGAGATATATATAAAGAAGAAGAGGGTCTTTGCAGACCCTCTTTATTCAGTATGTATGTTAAAGAGGTCTTTTTAAATCGCGATCTTCACGCCTACGGAGTGCGTGCCGTTAAAAGGATTTGTGGTCCTGTATGAGTAGTCCAAACCGATCACCGATCCATTTGATCCCGTTGGAACTTTAAGCGTAAGACCACCTGCAGGCCCAGTATAAGCTGTTGTTGCGTTGTCGTCAGAGAAGAGGCCTTGTTCCCAAAGATATCCTGCCCTGAGTTCTAAGTTGTCGCCGATGCGCGTTTCAACACCAAATCCCAATTGATCCTTTGTAAATGAGTTTGAGGTAAACATTCCGTTAAGCTCAAGAACCATGTTTTCAGATTTCAGAACATCATACGCAACACCAATATTAACGAGTGATGGCAACTCATATCTTTCAGATCTTTGAAGTACAGTGAGCGAGTTTGCAGACCCTTGTGGCGTTGCAGATGTAGTAAGTCCATCACCAGCAAATCGCATAGGAGGACCTACGTTTCTTAGTGATATTCCAAATCTCATATTGTCATCTTCGCCAGTTACATATCTGATGCCTGCATCAAAAGCCACGCCGCTGGCTTTAACATTTGAGATTGATTCACTTATGAGCCTTAAAGTAAATCCAGCATAAATAGAGTTAGAAAATGCTTTCGCAAAGCTGACCCCAATATTAGAGAAACTTGGAGAAAACGTTCCTATTCCGCCTTCTGGAAGGTCCTCTGTCATAATCGGGATGTCTCCAAACGACATGCTTGTGACAGTAATTCCAAGTACTCCAGCATCGCCAATTCTAGTCGCAAAACCCACTGAATTCAAGCTGGTTGAAGTTCCAACTAGGTATTGAGAATTAGCTGATATGAGTTCGTTTTTATCGATAAAACAAAGACCTGCAACGTTTGTGAAAACAGATTCTAAGCCCTGTATACTCGCCATGTTCGCACCCGCCAATCCATTTGACGCAGCCCATGGATTAATGAGCAGTTGACTTGCACCCGCAGATCCTGCTCTGTCAGGGTTTCCAGCCCATACCGAACCTAGTCCGAGGGTGGCTATTAAAATGATACTTAATTGCTTTTTCATATCAGAAATTATCTAGGTCTATTGGACGCATGACACCAAACCATTTTAAGACTTTTTGGCCGAT
>JAPKBK010000292.1 GCA_028823435.1 Flavobacteriales bacterium | reverse complement strand
TATTTCTATAGGTTCCCGTCTTTTTATCAAAACCATAAGGGCAATGCTTACATCCACTTTCACAGCAATTACCACGCTTTAAATGGAATGTTTCTGTAAAGACAATGAAGCCTTCATCAGTCGTGTAAAAGTCTTCAGGTTCTAGGTCTTTTGCCATCACTACAAATGTACGATTGTGACTACCTTCGCAGCTCCACCTACAACATCTTTATGAGCGATTTCCTAACGCATGAATGCGGCATTGCGCTTCTAAGGCTTAAAAAGCCTCTCCAGTACTACATCGATAAGTACGGAACGGCATTCTACGGTTTGAATAAAATGTATCTCCTGATGGAGAAACAACATAATCGCGGGCAAGATGGTGCCGGAATTGCTAATATAAAACTGGACGTTAGCCCCGGTAAAAGATATATTTCAAGAAAAAGGTCTATCGACACTAAGCCTATTCATCATATTTTCGAAGATATCATGAATCGGTTTTCTGATCTCGACGCAGATCAACTTGCCGATGCGGCTTTTTTACAAGAAAACTTTGGCTTTACTGGTGAAGTGTCTCTGGGTCATTTGCGATATGGCACTTACGGGAAAAATGACATTGAAAATTGCCACCCGTTTTTAAGACAAAATAACTGGCGTACTAAAAATCTTGTTGTCGCTGGTAATTTCAACATGACAAACGTCGATGAGCTCTTTAATATACTTATTGAAATAGGCCAACATCCAAAGAAAAAATCTGATACCGTTACCGTCCTTGAAAAAATAGGACACTATTTAGATGTAGAAAATCAAACTCGTTTTGATGCCCTAAAAGCTGAAGGTTTAAATCACCAAAGTATTTCTGAAAAGATTGCCGACACATTAGATCTTGAAGGGATTTTGAAATCTGCGGCAGAAGGATTCGATGGCGGTTACGCAATGTGTGGCGTGCTTGGTCATGGTGACGCCTTCGTGTTACGTGACCCAAATGGAATTCGCCCTGCATATTGGTATGAGGATGATGAGATTGTGGTTGCTACTTCCGAGCGTCCTGTAATCCAAACTGCCTTTAACCTCACGGCTGACAAAGTTCATGAGGTCAAGCCTGGCCATGCTTTAATTATCAAGCGTGACGGAACAACTTACATGCCTCGCATTCTCGATCCAGCACCACGTACAGCGTGTAGTTTTGAGAGGATTTATTTTAGCCGAGGCAACGATGTAGAAATCTACAAAGAGCGAAAAGCATTGGGTGAAAAAGTCGTTCCTAAAATTCTCGAAGCGATTGAACACGACCTTGACAACACCGTTTCAAGCTTCATCCCCAACACCGCTGAGGTTTGTTATTACGGAATGATTCAGGGGTTAGAGAATTTCTTAAATATAAGTAAAATTGCTCGGATAAAAGGCCTCGGATCTCACCCATCTGATGAGGATATTGAAGGTATTATGAACGAGCGCCTCAGAATGGAGAAGGTGGCGATTAAGGATGCTAAGCTCCGAACATTCATTACTCAGGATTCTTCACGTGATGATCTCGTAGCCCATGTTTATGACATCTCTTATGGCTCCATAAGAAGAGGCAAAGACAACCTCGTAGTTATTGATGATAGTATCGTTCGCGGAACAACATTAAAACAATCCATCCTCAGAATTCTTGATCGCCTCGGGCCCAAGTTAATCGTCGTCGCTTCAAGTGCTCCTCAAATCCGATTCCCTGACTGCTACGGGATCGACATGGCAAAAATGAATGATTTCATTGCATTCAGAGCGGCTGTAGCTCTATTGAAAGATCGCGGTCTTGAAAAAGTTCTTAGCGATACATATGAGAAATGTAAGGCAGAGCTAATGAAGCCTTTGGCTGAGATGCAAAATCCCGTAACAGCAATTTATGATTCTTTTACCGCTGACGAAGTTTCTGACAAAATTTCTGAACTTCTAACCCCCAAGGGTATGGTTGCTGATGTGAAAATCCTATTCCAAACCATTGAAGGTCTTCACGAAGCTTGTCCCAATCACACCGGAGATTGGTATTTCACCGGAAATTATCCTACGCCAGGAGGACGTAGAGTTGTAAATCGCGCCTTCGT
>JAPKBK010000291.1 GCA_028823435.1 Flavobacteriales bacterium | reverse complement strand
GCCGTGACGTTATACAGAGCTCAATGGGCAAGCTTGCCACAAGCATACACAGGATTTCAAATTGCATACGATAGACCCACTTTTGATCACAATGGTGGACTTGGCGTTCTAATCAGTCACGAGGAGGCGGGAGCTGGCGCTTTACGTTCTTCTCGTGTCGCCTTTCAATATGCATATGAATTCCAGCTTGGACCACGCACATTTATTCGTCCAGCGCTACAGATCGGTCTCGTTAGTCGATCCGTAAATTTAAATGCACTCACCTTTATGGACCAGCTCCTTCGCAATGATGCGTCGACGACACTTGAGCAAGGTCTAGGCACTGGAAAACAGTATATCGATATGGGATCTGGATTCCTGATCGTGAGTCGAAAATCTTGGTTTGGACTATCTGCCGACCATCTGAATACGCCCAATCACAGTATCAGTCATGACTATGCAGAGAAATTAGAAATGAGATTGTCTGCACATGGTGGAGGGCGTATGTCACTGAAACGAGGACCTAAGGCCCAGCATACGAAGGATATCGTATTCGCCTTCAATTACACACATCAAGGGTTATTCGACCAACTAGATCTGGGGGCATACTACGACTTGAATATCATGACCGTCGGGGTTTGGTATAGAGGTATTCCTGTGTTACAACATGCTGCAGATGGATCAATCGACATCGACGCAGTGAGTTTTGTCTTTGGATTCGGAAATAAAATGTGGAGAATGGGATACAGTTACGATCTCACGTTGAGTAAACTCGGCATTGCTACATCTGGAGGTTCACATGAGATTTCATTAAAATACCTTTGGGATGTGCGTAAAAAAGATGGTCCTCCTACCTACCATCCTTGCGTCGATTACTAAGGCTGAATCATCCCGATTTGGTTGACTTCAGGCTCAAGCTTGATGCCAAATTTATGCTCTACACTTGTCATGATATCTGTTGCGAGTCGCCATATTTCACGGCCGCTAGCCCCCCCCCTATTTACAAGCACTAATGCTTGTTTGTCATGTACGCCATGCGTTCCCCTGTTATGTCCTTTCCAACCCGCTTGGTCGATTAGCCACCCCGCAGCCAATTTAATGGATCCATCTGTTTGAGAATAGTTGGGGATCTCTGGATAGATAAGCTGCAGGTCCGAAAACAACGTGTTATCAATGACAGGGTTTTTAAAAAATGAACCTGCATTGCCAAGTATGGCAGGATTGGGAAGTTTTGAATTTCTGATTTTCACCACGGCATTTGCAACGTCACTGTGGGTGATCTTTTCCTTTGATATATTCGAAAGTTCTGATTCTAAGGCGCCATAGCCCGTTTTCAGTTCAGATTGCCGATCGAGTCTAAAGGCAACCCTTACGATGACCCACTTGCCCTTTTCCTCTAACTTAAATATAGATTCCCGGTAGCCAAATTTGCAATCCTCTAAAAGAAATTTAACGCATTCACCCGTCTCAATATTGATGGCTTCAAGCCATGAGAAAACATCTTTAATCTCTATGCCATAAGCGCCAATATTCTGCATGGGACTTGCGCCTACACATCCCGGAATAAGCGCGAGGTTTTCTAAACCTCCCCAACCGTTATCAAGCGTATGGATGACGAAATCATGCCACATCTCTCCGGCCTCAGCGACTACCTCTAAAACCCGTCCATCGTCATTCAACACCTCGATTCCCCGGCTTGCAATTTTTACCACAAGGCCCTCAAAATTAGAATGGAATAGCATATTGCTTCCTCCACCTAAAATCAAAATATTCAGTCCTTCTTCTCTCCCAAAAGAGAGCGCATCACGAACCTGATCATCATCTTTCACTTCGATATACCGACTAGCCATAGCCGGGACGTGAAATGTGAGTTCGTGGGTTATATCTACATCCGTGGTAACTTTCAAACAGGTATGGATTGGTTGAGATCCGATGAATCTGACAATGTGTTCATTTTTGTAGTAATATCGTTTGTTAAAACTACAATACAAATGGTAAAATCTTTACATTAGCAGTGTGACTTTAGAAACATCAAATAATGCAATTCGCAAACGTGCCTCAAGTTTTATGGAGCAACGCGAATGGAA
>JAPKBK010000064.1 GCA_028823435.1 Flavobacteriales bacterium | reverse complement strand
ACAACGTATCCCATACGTGCGAATCGAGAACAAATCTCAACTGCACAGTTGTCATCTCTGTCACCTGTAGCGCCTCCGTTGAGGTACGTAGGTAGAAAGTTTCCCGTGTGGAGGTAAATAATAAGTGGTCGGTTTGTGTCAGTATCACCTGTAGGCGTGTATACATCCATGTTTTGAGGCAAAGCCATCGGAGGCAACCCCTGTAGCGTTGTAATTACAGTCACATTGGCTGCGTATGTCACATCCGACGTAACAGTTACATCGGTAAAAATTTCGTCAACATAACGTACGCCTTGAGCGCTGATTGAGCTCACAAAGAGCATTGCAAAAACTAATGTATAAAAATTTCTCATAAGATTTTTTTTGATTTTAAGAAAGATGGTACAATTTACGTCTAAAATTCGATAAATACACATAAACTAAAGAAAAAAACACATGAAGCCACCTTTTTCTGCGACAAACAGGCGGGCCACAAGTGTTTACTTGGTGAAATCGTAAAGGATACTCACATAGGCCAGACGACCTACTTGAGGTCCACCATAGGTTTCGATATGCTGATTAGACAATAAGTTAGATCCACCTAACTTGAATGTCGTATTTAGTTGATCGATGTAAAGATTGATCTGTGCATCAACAAGATCGTATTGAGGGATTGCCCCTGTAAATTGCGGGGAGCCCTCAAAGACAAATTGCTGTACCCAACGGTAATTGACTCCGAAGCCCCAGCTGTTTTTACCCCCAGCATCAAGTCCACGGGCAGTGATTCCGAGATTAAATTTATGTTCAGGTGTGTTAAAAGCAGGTATGATAGGATCATCCTCATTTGTTTTCACCAATTTATTCCAACTGTAGTTTCCGGTAAGTGAAAACTTTTCGTCCAAATAGTATTGCAGACCCACTGAAGCACCTTGTGTTTTGACCTCATTGATCGAATTCGCAGCATAACGGTAAACATCAATGCCCTGCACAGCCGTTGATTGGGGTGCAAATGCGATATCAAGGCCTATATTATATCCTATAAAATCAGTGTAAGTACTGAAGTAGCATCCAGCATCTATATAAAGCTTCTCTCCTATTGTCGTTCGATAGCCCGCTTCTAAAGTCCGAACCTGCTCAGGTCGTATTGGCGCGATGTCGAAATATTCTAAATACCCCGGGTCCATGCTTATAGAACCTTGGGGAATTGTTTGCGCTCTGTAATCAATAAAGCTTTGGATGGTCACTAAATCTTGAACACCGTTTAAATTACCTACCAATGTTGCGGGGCCTACGTCCAAGAAAAGGTATTGATCGGCAAGCGTCGGATTTCTGAGTGCTGAACTAAATGACACTCTCGCAAAATCCTTCGTATTGGGAGACCAAACCAATGAAATTGCGGGAGAAACCATAAGCGGGAAATTGACATTTTTATCAACTCTGACTGTGCCTGTGACGATCATGTCGTCTTCTAAAAAACGCTTTTTCGCACCCAAATATGCGCCAGCTTCCGCATTTGTAATGACGACACCAGAGGTATCGCTAAAAATAGTTCCTTCACTTACAGGCGTGTATTGTCTAAAATTTGCGCCTACTCTTATTTCTTCAAGAAACCATGGTTCAAAGATGTACTCTCCATGAACATGGACCAAAGAAGATAAATCGTGGAATCGCGTCCCACCTTCACCTTCATTGTTCTTGCTCGTAATTAATTTGTTAAAAAGGGTGTTGAAATCATCAGAACCTGGAACCAGATGACCGACAGGATCAATGGCAACTGCTGCTAAATTTGCATATCCCTCGTTTGTCCACTGTTCCACTTGACTGTGCCAATATGTGAGATTGCCCTGGTTTTCATCAAACCACTGATCTTCTGCCCCTTCAGGAATACCTGCAAGGGGTAACAAATAGAGAAATATGCCGTCATCTGAGAAGATACTGTCAAAACCCAGAAACTCTAATTCAGGATAGGTGTCTGAGATTGATGGTGCGATAGAATCCACCCAGTACTCTTCATATACTCTCGCCCAATTGTTGTGGCTCCTTGTTGAATCCTGCAGCTTAAGCGCCGTCGCATAGGGGTCATATGAATCTCCCGCATCTTCATTCGTCCTGTATGCTCTGATGAACCATTTGTTTTTCTTCCTTAACTCTAAGCGATGCTGGTAGAATTCGATATTTTTTAAGCTAAATCTATTGTCACCCTGGTAAACGGTCGTCCCTTTGCCCATGTTAAATCCATAAATCAACTCTGGACTCTCATACGTTTTCTCAGGTTGCAAACGCCAATGAGCACTTACACTCACCTTCGTGTTGTTTGTATTGTAATCTACCAAATCCACCTCTTTATATCCAGTACGGTAAATCGTACCTAAACCTCTGTAGGCATTGCCAGGAGGAGGAGTATAGTCAAAGCGAGGTTGGAATTCGTCTCCATAGATATTCACGGCATCGAATCGGCCAGGATTTAAAGCTGAAACAGATGAACCATCGATGGGGTCGTAGTTCGTCGCCTCCCAGTCATATGCTTCGAATCTGAAAAAATTAATTTTGTAAGCAAAAAAGGGATCTCCCTCCTCATTTTCGATCACGTCAGCCCATCGGAAACCTGTTTCAAATAGGGGGCGTTCTCCCTGTTTTGTGGTTTCTCCTAATTTTGTTGAGACGCTTAAACCGGAGAATACAAAGGGATCCTTTGTTTCCATATTGATGACTCCGTTAAAGGCTCCTGGACCGAAGAAGGCCGAACTGGCACCTGCTATAATCTCTACGGACTTTACGTCGAGATCAGGTGCACCTAGGAAATTACCCAATGAGAAATTAAGTCCAGGGCTTTGGTTATCTACACCATCAATGAGCTGCAATGAACGCACCGGAGACGTCGAGTTAAAACCTCGCGTATTGATGATTTTAAAACCGAGAGAAGCAGAGGTGATATCAACACCCTTCAGATTCCCCAGTCCCTCATAAAAGTTTCCTGAGGGGGCTTCCTTAATTGCGATTAAGTCCATCGTCTCAACGGTGAGAGGCGCTTGTTTCTGCTTTTCCGAAATCCTCGAGCCCACGACTTCTGCTGCCCCGATTAAGATTTGATCTGGCATGAGCTTGACTTCTATCTTCTCCTGTGCTGAACTTACAGTGATTGACTTCATTCCATATCCAATGAATGAGACCTGAAGAACGACGGGGAATCCTGCAACTTCGAGTCGAAAAAGCCCATCAAAATCAGTTGTAACGCCCTGACCTGTCTCAGGAACCACAACACTGGCAGAAAACATCGGCTCACCTGTGTCACCATCAATCACGTGGCCACGCACAACGGATTGGGCGGACGCACTGAAGCTGACAATCGAACAAAATAAAATTAAAATTACGTGTACCTTACTCATATTTATATTTTCGAAACTGAAAGATGATAAATATTATGCAGATTTCGACGAAATCAATGCTTAATTATGCAGACTTTATTCGTTGTATCAAACACAACAACATCTCCAACACGTAGTTTTCTTCGCTTTCTGAATTCAATTTCATCGTTGACAAAAACCATTCCCTCCGTCACAAACATCTTCGCTTCTCCTCCTGACATGGCAAGTCCTGTAGCCTTCAAAAGCTGAGAAAGATCTATATATTCAGTTTTAAGGATGAAGTCCTGGCTTTCCATGAAAATCAAGTGTGTTGTTAAATAACTGGGAACCGTGAAGGGTCTGTTTCATTCATATAGGCATACACAGACTCAACGATATCGTCCACTGATGGTTTTGAGAAGTAATCACCGTCAGAAGTATATGCAGGAAGATGAGGTTTTGCAGTGAGCGTTCTCGGCTGGCTATCAAGATGCGTCCACGCGCCTTGTCTATTGAGTACTTCATCGAGAAGATACGCAGACGCTCCGCCAGGCACATCCTCATCGACTATGAGAAGGCGATTTGTTCGCGAAACAGATTCCGCAGTGACACCATTGATATCAAAAGGCAGGAGTGTTTGAGCATCAACGAGCTCTACCTCAATGCCCATTTCTGAGAGTCGGTCCGCGGCATTTGTGCAGAGATTAAAGGTTGAGCCGTAGCTCAGAATTGTAACATCTGATCCCGAACGCGTGATTTCTGGTTTTCCAAGCGGCACGGTAAACGCACCGCAATTCGAAGGCATGAATTCTTTTTTGCGGTACCCGTTAAGACACTCTATCACCAATGCCGGCTCTTCTGCGCGTAGCAGAGTGTTGTACATGCCTGCTGCCTGAACCATGTTTCTCGGCACGCATACATGCATTCCCCTCAAGCTAGAGATGATTGCGCCCATTGGAGATCCGCTGTGCCAAATCCCTTCCAGCCTGTGACCTCTTGTCCGCACGATAAGCGGTGCTTTTTGGCCTCCTGCAGTTCGATAACGAACAGTCGCAAGATCGTCACGAAGAATTTGCAATGCGTAGTATAAGTAATCCAGATACTGAATCTCAGCGATAGGTCGCAGTCCTCTGAGTGCCATTCCTATGCCGGAACCGATGATGGTACACTCGCGAATGCCCGTATCTGAAACGCGCACCTCCCCAAACTGTTCCTGCATGCCTTCCATGACCTGATTCACCCCTCCGATTCCGCCCACGTCTTCACCGAACGTCAGTACGTTGGGATATTGTGAGAAAATCTCTTGAAAGTTTTTCTGTAGTACAAGACGACCGTCTACCTGCTCATCCGAAAAAACAGCTGGGATTTCAGGGACATTTAATGCACTGTCTGAATCATCCGAATAAAGATGATTGTTGTACTTCTCTTTTGAAATAGATTTCGCCGCAGAAAGCCAATTGCTTAGGGCTGTCCTCCCTGTAGAACTTGATCCCGCAGACTCAATCAACGCACGACGAACCGCCGTAAATACCTCTGCCCTTCCTGGCTCCATTGATTTCTCAAGATGGGATGCACTCTCGGAATCATCTCCTTCTAGCCCCCGCAACAATGCCACAGCTGAATTCACATCTACGTCGATATCAATTCTGTATTGCCTCCACGCTTCTTTTTGATGTGAACGTACGTCCTTTTTTGCTTCTTTTCTGATGTCATCAAGTTCATCTTTTGTGGCGGCACCTTCTAAAATGAGGAATTTCTCCATCTGAACAATACAATCATATTCGGCAGCCCATTCTAACCTCTCCTTAGACTTGTAACGCTCATGTGAACCCGAAGTTGAGTGACCCTGTGGTTGTGTTAATTCTTCAACATGAACTAAAACTGGCTGATGGTCCTCCCGACACACCCGCTCCGCCTCTTCATAAGTAGCGACAAGTGCAGGATAATCCCATCCGTTCACTCTGAAAATCGCAAGTCCATTCGTGCCTTCTGATTTTTGAAAACCGCCCAGTGCAATCGAAATGCTCTCCTTCGTGGTTTGGTATTGCTTCGGAACAGAAATCCCATATCCATCATCCCACACAGACATTAACATTGGCACCTCTAGCACACAAGCAGCGTTCATCGTCTCCCAGAATGCGCCCTGTGAAGTGCTCGCATCGCCAATGGTGCCTACTGCAATTTCGCTACCCTCGCTTGTAAACTTCGTGGACAATTTGGCCAAATCAGGCATCGATTTATAAATCTTGCTGGCCTGAGCCAAGCCGAGCAAACGTGGCATCTGACCACCTGTGGGGCTAATGTCTGATGAACTATTGACGTCTGCCATTTGATCTAACCAATCTCCCTCATCGTTTAAGATCCGTGTTGCAAAGTGCCCCCCCATTTGGCGTCCAGCTGAGAAAGGCTCATGCTTGACATCTGCATGGCCGTATAAAGCCGCAAAATATTGTTGCACATTTAGGAGTCCCCTGGACATCATAAACGTTTGATCTCTGTAGTACCCACTCCGCCAATCACCTGGCCTCACAACCTTTGCTAGTGCAATCTGACACATCTCCTTGCCATCCCCGAAAATGCCAAATTTGGCTTTGCCTGTAAGCACTTCTTTCCTGCCTAGCAACGACACCTCACGACTCACGCACGCCAATTGAAAATCCGTCAACAGCATTTTACGGAAATCAACTTCTATTTCGGGTGCATTTTTCTCTTCTGACATCAGCGCGAAGGTACGAATTCAAAGACTGAATCAGACGCGCTTAGCGAACGCAAAAGCAATCTTTGCACCAAGCCTTGCATTATTCTCAACGAGCGCCACATTTGCTGCCAAACTGTCTCCTCCGGTCGCTTCAGACACGTGCGATAGAATGAAGGGCGTGATTTCCTTACCCGACACACCCAATTCATTTGCGCGAACCAAAGCGTTTTCAAT
This sequence comes from Flavobacteriales bacterium, assembly GCA_028823435.1. GTDB lineage: Bacteria > Bacteroidota > Bacteroidia > Flavobacteriales_D > Sanyastnellaceae > UBA974. Next base: position 2,586 of record JAPKBK010000064.1, on the reverse strand, counting down.
GGCTGCATTAATCACCTTAGCGTCCGCCTCAAACGCGTGAGGTATGGGGTTAGCAATCAGAATAGATCCGCCGATGCCCAAATCCCATTTGGCCTTCATAATGCAGGCAACCTCGTCTACCGTGTCCGCCCTTGCGACCAACTTAAGACCACTGGTCCTCGTATAAAATGCAGGCAACTCATCCGTTTGATATCCCACCACAGGCACACCTTTTGTTTCTAAAATCTCCAACGTCTTCGGCAAATCTAAAATCGCCTTAACGCCAGCACTGACGACGGCCACATCACGAATTGCGAGTTCCTCAAGGTCTGAACTGACATCCATTGACGTTTCAGAGCCCCTGTGCGCACCGCCTATCCCACCTGTCACAAACACTTTAATGCCAGCTGCATGGGCAATCACCAAGGTTCCACTTACGGTCGTTGCACCCAAACCTTTAGATGCGATTACAATCGGAATATCGCGTCTGCTCACTTTCAATACGTCCTTTTCTTTTGCAATGCGCTCCAACAACGCATCATCAATTCCTACGCATACTTTGCCCCCTGAAATAGCGATGATGGCAGGAACACAACCCGCATCCCTTATGATGCTGCCAAGTCGCTTTGCTGTATTGACATTTTCAGGATAGGGCATTCCATGTGCAATAATTGTAGACTCTAGAGCGACAACTGGCACACCTGAACCCATTGCTTCACGGACCTCTTCGCTATACTCAATGATATCTTTCACAACTACTTAACGAGGGGTGGCGGAAGTGGCGCAAAAGGACCCTTGGAGAGTCCCGTATCGGGGTTTGCGTCTTCTATGGCAGCCATAATTTGGTCTTTTAAAGTGTCCAAATTCTTGTGGGCCATCGAACTGAAAAACAAAGGATTCAAATTCGGCGCTTCTTTCAAAAGCAGAGACCTCATTTCTTCTTCCAATTCTTCGTCGAGAAGATCCGATTTGGAAATCGCTAAGATCCTCTGTTTATCTAGCATCTGAGGATTGTACTTCTCTAACTCTCCGAGCAACGTTCTATACGCAGCAACAATATCATCCTCATCGGCGGGAATCAAAAAAAGCAGTACAGGATTGCGTTCTATATGTCTTAAAAACCGCACGCCCAAACCTTTCCCATCCGCAGCGCCTTCAATGATCCCTGGAATATCAGCCATCACAAAGGACCGGTCATCTCTGTAGGCTACAATCCCCAAATTTGGCCTTAATGTCGTAAACGGATAATCTGCAATCTCAGGTTTGGCTGCACTCACGACTGACAGCAAAGTCGATTTTCCAGCATTGGGAAAACCTACCAAACCTACATCTCCGAGCAACTTCAACTCTAAAACTTTCCATTCTTCCAGACCATCTTGACCGGGCTGCGCATATTCCGGGCTTTGGTTTGTTGACGATTTAAAGTGGTCATTTCCTCTTCCACCTAGACCCCCCCTTGTCACCACCACTGTTTGACCTACTTCAGTAATCTCACAAACAACTTTATCGGATTCAACGTCACGTATAATTGTGCCAAGAGGTACATCAATGATTTTATCGTCACCCTCAGCGCCATGCCTGTTGTTTCGGCTCCCTCTTTCTCCGTGTCCGGCAATAATGTGTTTTTGGTACTTCAGGTGAAGCAGTGTCCATTTGTTTGAACTTCCTCTCACAATAACGTGGCCTCCTCTGCCACCATCACCACCATCAGGTCCTCCTTTCGACGTCGTTCTGTTACGCATCATATGCAACGATCCTGCCCCTCCTTTACCAGAACGGCAACAAATCTTCACATAATCAACAAAGTTTTGAATCGCCATGATTATCCGATTGCTTTCACCAAACGATTTGTAATCTCCTCAACCGACCCGAGTCCGTTGATGGACTTAAATTTCCCCATTGCTTTGTAAAAATCAGCGACTGGCGCAGTTTCTGCATGATACACATTGATGCGCTTCTGGATGACAGTCTCGTCTGCATCATCTGCACGGCCACTTGTCACTGATCTGGCCAAAAGTCGCTTTTTAAGTTCACTCTCCTCAACTTCTAAAGAAAGCATGGTCTCAATGCTATCTCCCCTTGAAGTCAGAAACGTGTCAAGCGCTTCAGCTTGAGCTGTCGTTCTTGGAAACCCATCAAAAATAAACCCTTCGGCCTCAGTATGTTTCTCAACTTCTGCTTGAAGCATCGATATTGTCACCTCATCTGGGACCAATTTCCCTTGATCCATGTAAGATTGAGCCATTTTACCCAACGCTGTTCCAGATTTGATATTGTATCTAAAAACATCCCCAGTACTCAGGTGTACAAGGTTATAATGATTCACTAAAAATTCACTTTGAGTTCCTTTCCCTGCACCTGGAGGGCCAAATAAAACGAGGTTTCTCATAATTTTAATTTATTGGGCAAAGGTAGCTTACAGACTTTCTACCACGGTGACTTAAAATAACTAACTTCGCCAAATCGAAATTCCTTTAATAAGAGTTAAAAAATGAAATACGACGTTATCGTTTTAGGGAGTGGTCCTGGTGGCTACGTTACAGCAATTCGCGCATCTCAACTGGGTCTTAAGACCGCCATCGTAGAGAGAGAAGAACTTGGAGGCAT
>JAPKBK010000290.1 GCA_028823435.1 Flavobacteriales bacterium | reverse complement strand
CAAGTCAAAGCAGCGGATCGGTTGCAAGCAACCTCCACGCTGTTTGAGGCGTTAGCTGCCTGCACCGCAGTACGGCCCACCCCAACGCCGTGGACTATTCTCATCAGAAAATATTCATTGTTGAGATAGATCAATACGCGTACCTGGTGCCATACGTTGAAACAGAAGAAGAGATTTTTCTAAAAACAGTGATACCTAGTCGAAAATTTACCAAATTGTATCTGAGGGGTGACCCATGAGTAAGGTAAGACTCTCGAAAGAGGAAAAGAAACTCCTGGATTCTGTAGAATCCGGAGACTTTGTATCAACGCTGACAAAGGCGCGAAAAGAAGAGTTGGAGGCTGTCGCCACCAATACCTTTAAGAAAGATAAGCGGATAAACATCCGTATATCTAATCGCGACCTCATTGCGGTTCAATCTAGGGCATCGGAGGAAGGTATTCCCTACCAAACTTTAGTTTCGAGCATTATCCATAAGTATGTGTCTGGTTCCTTGCGGGATATCGCAGCTAACAAGAAAAGGCAAGACGACGCGTAAACGCACGCCTGCTTTCAGCGTTATGTGTGCAGACAATGAAGGCTAATCGTTCAAAGGAACACGAAAGATGTATGCTGATCTCAAGAGAGGCGATGGCCACTTACTATAGAAAAACAAACTGATTTGGGATGACCAAGCACGTCTTGACCTTACTGCGCGTTGCGAAACCTATATTCTATGGTCCAGAGGGTGGCGAAAGTAATGCATAACAATCTGCTCAAGGGTCGGGGTATGAGAGATTTTTCGAAAGAAAAAATTCTCGATAAGTTTTCCGTTGATATCGAGCTCACCAACGCATGTAACGCAAGCTGTTCTTTCTGCCCCCGCGACAAAATGCCTGATATTGGAACTATCAAACCGTATCATTTTTACAAAGCGGTAGAGCGGGGCTTGGAACACCCCGGGACACCCTACTTTGCTTTTTGTGGTACCGGTGACAGCCTCATGAATAAGAGTATCGTTAAATATGCTCAATATATCAGAGATGCCGGTGGTAATCTGAGTATCGCCACCAACGGACACCTGATGAATGAAGAGAAGGCTCAAGCTTTGATCGAGGCAGGTGTTTCTCAAGTTACTTTTAATGTTGCGTCTCGCGGAGAAAAATACGAGCAAGAATATGGATTAGACTTTCAAACAACGTACGAGAACATACTAAATTTTATCAAATTCTCAAAGGGTAGATGCACAACTCGAATAGCTTTGGTGCTTCATGATGACGGAGCTCGCTACGAGGATGAAGAGATGTATTGGCGATCAAAGGGCGTTAAGGATTTCATTAATTACGAGGTAATTAATCGCGCGGGAGCTCTTTACCCACTCCGAGATATATCGGCACAGAAAGTTCTACAGGTAAAGCAGTCATTGCGGAAAAAGGGAGTAATAGACGCCTGCCTTGTACCTTTCTTTTTCTTTTTTATTGGCTGGGATGGCTACTACTACTTGTGCTCGTCTGATTGGCAAAAAAAGGTGCGGGTAGGTCACATTGAAACCCACGCCATAGAAGAAACCTACGCTGCACGTAAGCGAGCAGTTAAAACGAGGAGTCCTATTTGCGCACAATGTACGAGCGATCCAGTCAATAGATTTCTTTCCAACACTCTTCATTGGAAGGAAGCTTAGGTTGAAAAAGAGCGAATGTAAAAATAATGAGTGCAGAGCATACTGTTTTGGGCGGGCATGTGAGTGACATTTTAGCGACGGCAAGAAAGCTCGGAGCCTGCGGAGTCGTCTTTGAAAAATTTGATGGGATGGACCAGAATGAGCTTGGTATCTGGGCATCTATCGGTAGGGTTGCTCTTATTCATCAATATTGCGCGCACTGCATTTGTAGTACTTTACGTAGTAGCCACTATATCGGGCCTATTTTATGGCATCCAAGTACTTTCGCCCATTGAGGCAATGCTCGCTAACTTAATCTCCGTGGGAGACGGTGCCATAATTGCAATTATGTATCTTACATCTGTCTCGGAGGCATTCCGTGAGGCCACCTAACAAGTCAAGGCAGCAAGGGCGCTTCGCGCCGGGACCGCTTTACAGCGGCCCCTGCTTGAAGCGTTA
>JAPKBK010000063.1 GCA_028823435.1 Flavobacteriales bacterium | reverse complement strand
TATTCGTTGATGCCGAAACTCACGTTGTTGAAGAAGAGCTTCCATGTTCCAGAATACCCGAGCGCATCGGCGGTATCGCGCAGGTTGAAATCGGTTTTTCCATAGCCCTCGCGCTTGAACGTGAAGACGGCGTTAGGGCCGCACTCGATTTCGCCATTCGTCATGCGGGTGAAGTGAACGCCAAGGAAAGGGAAATCAGGATTGGGGACGGGATAGATGAGGTTGCGGACCTTGTGCTTGGCGTGGTCGTTCAGTTCGTAGTAATCACCCCGGAAGCCGACGACTTTCTCACGAAGTTTGACGCCGTCTTTTTTTGCGAGACGGTCAGCTTGGAGGCCACCACACACAATCAGATGTTTCGTCACATATTTGGCCTTGGAAGTCGTCACAAGCGTACCCTCGCCTTCAGGGGTGAAATCCAGGACTTCCTCAGAAAGGTGAACGGCGGAAAGCGGCTGGATGCCGAGTGCGACTTCAACCATCTTCTTTGTCGCAGAAACAAAATCTATGATGCCCGTACACGGTACCCAAAGCGCAGCCTCTCCCCTGCATTCCGGTTCGATGTCGCGGAGCTGATCCGAGTTGATAAGCTCGATGCCTTCGATTTTATTCTCAAGGCCCAAGCCGTGGATTGTATTTAATGATCCCATTTCCGAGGCGTTTGCAGCAACGACAACCTTGCCGCACACATCGTGGGGCACGTGATGCTCTTTTGCAAAACGGACGAGCTCGTGCCTGCCTTTGACACAGTTCTCAGCCTTCAAAGACCCCGGCTTGTAATAGAGTCCAGAGTGGATGACGCCAGAGTTGTGACCGGTTTGGTGTGCAGCAAGGGAAGGCATTTTATCAATAAGCAGCATCACCTTATCAGGGAATCTTTTCTGCATCTTGAAAAACGTGGCCGCCCCGACAATTCCTCCACCCACTACAACAACATCGTAATTCTTCATCAGGATTTATTTCTGTCGCAAAGGTATAGACGGGTTAACACTATCTTGTCGCTTATGTTAAAGATTTTCAAAAAAGAAGGGCCAGAAAAAGTCAAGTGGGGATGGGCGATGTACGATTGGGCAAACAATGTGTACTCACTCGTCATCACCACGGCGATTTTTCCGGTTTTTTACAACAGCTTGACTTCTGAAAAAGATGCCCAAGGAATGATCATTGACGGGACGGACAACGTGATGTTTTTAGGGATGGAGTTCGTCAACACACAGCTGTACAGCTATGTCCTGGCGACGAGTTTCCTCACCATCATCATCATCAGCCCTTTGCTGAGCGGGCTTGCAGACTATGCTGGGAAAAAGAAATTGTTCATGCGGATCTTCTGCTACATCGGTTCGGCAGGATGCGTGGGCTTGTACTGGTTTGATGCAAACCACCTGGAACTAAGTATGATTCCGTTTTTTCTGGCGAGCTTGGGATTCTGGGGGAGCGTGGGGTTTTACAATGCCTTCCTGCCTGAGATCGCGCCCAGGGAGGAACACGACAGGTTGAGTGCAAAAGGCTACGCGATGGGCTACTGGAGTTCGCTGATCATCCTTGTAATATGTGCGGGCATGATCATAGGGATAGGGTCACACACCACAACGTTTTGTTTTGTAATTGTGGGCTTGTGGTGGTTCGGGTTTGCCCACATCACATTCAATGCACTTCCAGAGAGTGAGATCAAAGATTTGCCGCCCGGAAATATTCTGGCGCAAGGATTTAAAGAGCTCGTAGGCGTGGCTCGCGAACTGAAAGGGTACGTCCACCTCAAAAGATATCTGGGGGCGTTCTTTGTGATGAGTATGGCCATACAGACCATTATCATCATGGCTTCTTCGTTCGGAATTAAAGAGGTGGGACTCAATGAAAAAGAGCTCATCATTACAATCTTTGTGGTGAATCTTCTCGCCATTCCCGGAGCGTTTGGATTGAGTGCTGTGAGTCGAAGAATTGGAAACATCAGAGCGCTGATGAGCTGTATCGTCGGATGGGCCGCGTTGTGTTTGTACGCCTATTTCTTCGCGACGACGAAGATGGGGTTCTATGTGGCGGCAGGGGCGATAGGGTTTCTGATGGGAGGCACGCAAAGCTTAAACCGAGCGACCTACTCGAAGATCCTACCGACAACAAAAGACCCCGCCTCGTATTTCAGTTTCTACGAAGTCCTCGAAAAAGGAGGTCTGATTATCGGGATGTTCGGATGGGGGTATATCGAAGGATATACGGGCTCGATGAGGGAGTCAATCCTCGCGATGATCATCCTCTTCTCTCTGGCGTTCCTCGCGATGCTGATGGTTCCGAAAGCGTATAGAAACAAAGTCCACTACGCGGGTTAAGCGCAGTGGAAATTTTTAATTAACCTCGAACGTGACGCGTCGGTTTTGAGCACGACTGATGTCAGTGTCACGGGAGTTTGCAGGATCTTGTGCGCCGATATCCGAAACAGAAAACTGAGAAGCAGGGACGCCTGCCGCTTCAAGCATGCGACGTATTTGGTCTCCGCGATTCTTACCGATCATTTTGTAGCGTGCATTGATTTTCCCTTCACTTGCTTCATCATCGTCACAATGGCCCACAATGTTTATTCTCATGCTCGGGTTTGCCTTGAGGATCGTCGCGATATCGGCAACTGTCTGTTTTCCTGAACCTGTAGGTGTGCGCTTGAGAAATGCATAGTAAATCGCACTTGCATTGATTTTTTCGACATCCGTCATATCCTCGTCTTGTACGGAAGAAGAGCCATACACCAAATCCATGTCTCTCTCTTCAACTGCAGAGCATACACATTGCGATTTGGCTTGGATCTCAATGATCTCAACGTTGTCAATGTAGTAATATGCATGGCTCAATTGTGGTCCAGTAAGACCCATGGGGCGTTTTACTTTCTCTATGCTCATATCCGAACGACTCCCGAAACATCCGATGACGATGTATTCTTCCTGACCCGTGCCTACGAAGGTTCCGCAAAACTTCTCCCATCCTTCCGCAAACTGAAATACTTTGTTTGTTTTCTGCTTGACATCAGGTTGTAGAATCATGTCACCAAGATTCGGTTGCTCAATTTTTCTGTCACTGACAACAACACCAATATCATTGACGGCATATCTGCTTAGATCGGCCAAACTGATATCAAACGACACGCAGTACATCACATCTCGGTCTAACATCTGAGGCAATTTGACTTCCAAATAACTGCGTTGCATGCGCGGGTCTTTCGAATATGCTCTAAATCCCGCATAACAAAGTCCGGCAGCAGGCTCCTGTGTGCCATAATCGTTTGTGGGAATTCCAATTTTATCCCCCTTTGCACCGTCTCCATATACGTCTGCTTTCACCTCCGTCGCAGAAAACCAATCCTTACTCACGTCTTCCATTTGGCCATAAGAACGCAACTTCTTGATATTTGTGTCCTCGAACCCACTGTTCGGAACCAAATTAAAAGTCTGCGCTTGGGGGCTCAAAGTCAAAGCTGTTAAAGCTACAATTGTCGCTAGTGAACGGGAAATATTCTTAAGTGTCATATGAATTTCTTACGGATGTCTTAATCTTACAGGATTGCAAGTTAGCATAGATTATGCCAAACTCAGTACGCCCAATTTTCAATCACTTAATGGAGAATCTTAAAGATTGTTTCTCGAAGAATCATCCCTTCAGAGATTGTCGCATTCCCTTGACCTTTCGATTTCCGATCTGCTTCACGGAGATAACTGAAGATTCGGGCGATTTTATTGACCTCATAAAGCCGCGATGCTGCGGAATAATCTCGCACGGCAAAAGGACTGCAACCCATAGATTTGGCTGCCGATTGTTGCGATTTATCTTTCAACCCATGGTAGACAAAAAGCTTCGCGAAATAGGCTGAAAGTACCGGAATCACCATCGCCAGGGGATTGCTCTTCGGGTTTGCCTCGAAGTGATTTGCGATGCGAGATGCCTTTCCTACGTCTTTTACCCCCAGGGCTCTCTGCAATTCAAAGACATTGTAGTCTTTGCTGATTCCGATGTGTTTCTCAATGACTTCCGAGGTGACCGCACTCCCTGAAGGCAAAGAAATTTTGAGTTTTGAAATTTCATTCACCACTTTTCTCAAATCGTTGCCCAGATATTCTGAGAGGAGCTGTGAGGCTTGGCCATCGATGGTTAACTCCTGATCCTTGATATAGGATCCAATCCACTCAGACAGTTTGTAATCCCTGACTTTCTCGCTTAAGAAGAGGATGCCGTTTTTCGACAACGTTTTGACGGCCTTCGATCTGCCGTCAATCTTTTTATTCATGTACGCAAAAACCAACACCGTACTCGACACAGGGGACTCTGCATACGCCGCCAACTTGTCAAGTTCATCTTTGCGCTTCCAACACTTTAAGTCTTGCGCTTCTTTAACAAGTACGAGTTGTCGTTCTGCCATCATGGGAAACCGTCTCGCAGCAGCCAATATTTGATTGATGTCAGTATCCCGGCCATAAACCACAGTCTCATTAAAATCTTTTGACGCTTCATCAACGGTACACGCCAACAAAACCTTTGTAATCTCCTCAATAAAAAAAGATTCCTCTCCGTGAAGAACATAGATAGGCGCAAATTTACCCGACTGAATGTTACGTATGATTTGCCTGTGAGCCATAGGGCGAAGTTAACACGTTCAATCTCTAACTTTGCACCATGTCTAGACAAGCCGATCTCCCCAAATTAAACCTCCCCCAACCGACGCTCGTCGCTCGCAAAGGAGAGAAACACGATGAGATCCTGTGCTTAATCAGGCGCAAATGGGTGGCCCTGGAGCCCGAAGAGTGGGTGCGTCAACACCTGATTTACCACCTCTCAGAAGATCTGGGATATCCCATGGGGCTCATGGCTGTAGAGCATACGCTCATCCTCAACGATTTGTCAAAACGTGCCGATTTGGTCTGCTTCAACCGTGACCGCAACCCCATCTTACTTGCCGAGTGCAAAGCGCCTTCCATTCCCTTAGGCCAAACCGCGCTTGACCAAGCTGCACGTTACAATCTCGTGCTTAAAGTCCCTACCCTGCTACTCACAAATGGTCTCCAACACTATGTCGTTGCGACAGACCCCGCACAGCCCATAGAAGTACTCAAAGCAATCCCGAAATATGAAAGTCATTAAAAAGTATACTTTCTTCGTACTTTCGCCACTATACAATACAAAAGAATGAAGATTTCAGAAGTACTAGCCATTTCGGGTAAGCCCGGATTATTTAAAGTTCTTGCCTCATCGGCTAAGAACCTTGTCGTTGAAAGCATGTTGGACGGAAAGCGCACCAGCGTTCCCGGGTCCATCCGTGTAAGTAGTCTGAACGACATCACGATGTATACCCTTAAAGACGATGTCCCTTTACAGGAGATTCTCCTGAAGATGCATAAGAAAAACAAGGGAGCTGCAGTGCTCTCTCACAATTCTACGCCCCAAGAAATCAAGGATCTTGTAGACAGTGTCATTACAAATTTAGATCATGACCGTGTGTATTCTTCTGACCTTCGCAAACTGGTGCAGTGGTACAATATTTTGATCGATCAAAAAGCGCTGCCATTTGACCCTGAAGATCCGAAAGAGTCTGAAGACGGAGAAGAAAAAGACGCAACAAAAGACAGCACCACGGCAAAAAAGAAGCCTGCAGCTAAGAAAAAGCACGTAGCGCATAAACCAGTCGCAAAGAAGAGAGCTTCAGCAAAGGCTGCGCCATCGAAAGCGGGTGGCAATAAGGCGACGAAAAAGGGCTGATCAACTTTATCTCATGAAAGCAATTACTGTAATCGGCGCTGGAACAATGGGGAATGGTATTGCCCATGTTTTTGCCCAAAAAGGACATTCTGTCACGCTTGTTGACATGTCGTCTGAAGCGCTATCCAGAGCAACAGCGACCATTGAGAAGAATCTAAGTCGTTTGGTTGCGAAGGAACGTCTCACTGAGGGTGAGAAATCGGACACCCTTGCGCGTCTCAATACATCGACTGACATGTCTGCCTCTGTAGGAAATGCAGATTTGGTTGTCGAAGCTGCGACAGAAAACCTGGACTTAAAACTCAAGATTTTCCGAGAGCTAGATGCACTCGCGCCACCAAATTGTATCCTCGCAACAAATACATCATCGATCTCGATTACAGAGATTGCATCTGCGACAAAGCGTCCAGATAAAGTCATCGGGATGCACTTTATGAATCCTGTGCCGATTATGAAGCTTGTGGAAATCATTCGTGGCTATGCGACGTCTGACGACACATGTTCTGAAACAATGTCACTTAGTTCTGCACTGGGGAAATCTCCTGTAGAAGTCAATGACTACCCCGGATTTGTCGCGAACCGCATCCTCATGCCCATGATCAACGAAGCGATTATCACCCTCAACGAAGGTGTCGCTGGAGTCGCGGAAATCGACACCGTCATGAAGCTTGGAATGGCGCACCCCATGGGTCCGCTTCAACTCGCTGACTTTATAGGACTCGATATCTGCCTGTCAATCATGCGTGTTCTTCACGACGGACTTGGTTCTTCGAAGTACACGCCATGCCCATTGCTTGTAAACATGGTCATGGCAGGTAAGCTGGGCGCAAAATCCGGTGAGGGCTTTTATCTTCACACGCGAGGGTCTAAAGAAATCACAGTCTCTCCTTTTTTCGCGTAACGCACAAATAACACCGTTTTTCGTTCTGCTATAAAAGTTCACTACATTCGCATATGAATCGAAAGAAACTACACGACATTATCTTTGAAGCAGACACACCTAAGGGCAAGCTGTTCGACGTAATCTTGTTGTGGGCAATCGTTTTAAGTGTCGGTGTGGTCATGCTCGAAAGCGTACCCGACATCAAAGCAGAATATGGCACCTTACTGAGGGACATTGAGTACTTTTTCACCGGCATCTTTACACTTGAGTACATCCTCCGAATTGTCGCTGTAAAACGCAAAAGTGGGTACATCTTTTCGTTTTATGGGGTCATCGACTTAATGACCATATTGCCTACGTTTGTTGAGCTGTTCATCCCAGGTGCCGCAAGTTTAATGGTGATTAGAGTGCTTCGATTATTGAGAATTGTTCGGGTCCTCAAATTGGTAAATTTCATACAAGAAGCCTCCGTTTTAAAGACTGCATTGTGGGGCGCACGCAATAAGATTCTTTTGTTTCTGGGCGCAGTACTTGTGTTGGTGACGCTTTTAGGAACCATGGTATACCTCGTGGAGCACGGTGAAAATGGGTTCACAAGTATTCCCAGGAGCATCTACTGGGCCATCGTCACAGTCACGACTGTCGGGTATGGAGATATCGCTCCTGTCACCGTACTAGGTCAGACCATTGCATCGGTTATTATGCTCATCGGTTATGCGATCATTGCTGTTCCCACTGGAATTATAGGGTCAGAACTTGTCGTGGCGAATAACTTCAAACCCAACACAAATACACAGGCGTGTCAGAATTGCAATGCTGAAAAGCATGAAGATGATGCAAAGCACTGCAATCAATGTGGTGAACTGTTGTAATTTGTTCCAAATAATTTGAACTATGAAAAATCCAACCAGACTTTTTGATTTCCCGAAATATCAGCTTGAGCATAATCCGCTGGATGTGATGCTATCTATGCCCAACGATGGAAGTGGCAAGAAATTAAGCTACTCCACGAAAGAATTCGTCGCGGAAGTGGACAGAGCTTCACGTGGTTTGATTGCAATGGGAATGAACGTTGGCGACAAGGTTGCGCTTATTTCTCACAACAACAGGTGTGAGTGGAATGTCATGGACCATGCGATTATGCAGGCAGGCGGCATTGACGTGCCGATCTACCCTACCATGACCGAGGCGGATTACAAGTACATTATTAATCACAGTGAATCGACGTTCGTTTTTGTGTCGAATGCTGAGCTCTTTGCGAAGGTTCAGTCTGTAAAAGATGAATGCCCTTCATTAAAGGGAGTCTTTACATTTGAGAACGTAGAAGGGGCCGATTCTTGGAAAAAGGTGCTAGAAGGCGGAGGCGAGAAAGACCAAGCCGAGCTTGATGTACGAAGTGAAGCAGTCACGCCAGAACATCTCGCAACGATCATTTATACTTCTGGAACGACAGGACTTCCAAAGGGCGTGATGCTCTCACACAACAACGTGGTGACAAATGCATTGATTGCCAAGGAGCGTGTTCCTTTGGATGGTGTGGATGGTGAGATGAGGGTGCTCAGCTTTTTACCGGTGTGTCATATTTTTGAAAGAATGCTTCACTACCTATACATGTATATGGGTGCCAGTATTTATTTCGGAGAATCTCTTGAAACAATCAAGAATGACCTGAACGCAACCCAACCCATTATGTTTACCGCTGTTCCGAGACTTCTTGAGAAGTTTTATGACGGGATTGTCGCAAAAGGTCGTGCAGCAGGCGGCGTAAAGACCGTGATATTTAATTGGGCTTTGGGTGTCGTTCTCGCATGGGAACCTGAAAAAGAAGGCCACGGTCTGTATGGTTTTAAACTCAAAATGGCGCGCAAACTCGTGTTCTCGAAAGTCAAAGAGGCGCTGGGTCTCACAGGTATTAAAGCCGTGGCTTCTGGTTCGGCGGCACTACAATCGCGTCTCGCGAGATTTTTTAACGGCGCAGGCATTCCCGTTCTCGAAGGGTATGGTCTTACAGAAACATCGCCTGTCGTTACCGTGAATACAATTAACGCACCTGAAATGCTTCGAATAGGCACGGTAGGTAAAGTTGTGAAAAGTGTCGAAATCAGCTTCGGGCCAGACAAAGAGATTCTCGTAAAAGGTCCAAATGTGATGATGGGATACTACAAGGACGAAGAGAAAACAGCAGAAGTCATTAAGGACGGATGGTTCCACACAGGGGACATCGGAGAACTTGATGCCGACGGTTTCTTGAGGATTACAGATCGTAAAAAAGAAATGTTTAAGACTTCGGGAGGAAAGTATGTTTCCCCTGCCCTACTTGAAAATGCACTCAAGGCATCTCTGTTTATCGAACAAGTCA
>JAPKBK010000062.1 GCA_028823435.1 Flavobacteriales bacterium | reverse complement strand
CACGATTTGATTCACCTCATGACGAAAAGACCCAATACTGGAACTGGTGGAATTGCTTGGCTTAATGGACTTTGTAATTCTTACGGGGTCGCATTTAGTGCGTACATGGATAACAACACCAATTTCAATATCCCAAGTTACAATTGGAATTTAAATGTTGTGGGGCATGAAATCGGGCACAATTTCGGCGCGAGTCACACACATTGGTGTGGGTGGCCAGGGGGACCTATTGACAACTGCGGAAGTCTCGAAGGAAGTTGTGATGGATATACAAACAATCCTACGCCTCAACTCGGAACCATGATGAGTTACTGTCACGCAATAGGCGGTGGATCAGTAACGCTAGCTTTCCATCCAATAGTGATAGATAACGCCCTCATTCCAGGTGCAAATGCGGCATCATGTATTGGGGATTGTGCTGGAACAATCGCATCATGTGGCTCTTTGTATGGTTGTACAGATACAACTGCTTGTAATTATGACCCTGTTGCGGAAATAGATGATGGCTCTTGTGGTACTGTTGATGTTTGTGGCATTTGTGCTGGTGGTGGTGAATCTTGTACTGGTTGCACTGATCCGATTGCGTGTAACTTCATGACAGAAGCAATCTATGATGACGGATCTTGTGTTTACCCTCCTGTCGGGTTTGACTGCAACTGCGCGTCTGACATCAACGTTGTTGCTTCTTTAACCGCCTCAGAAAGTGCTGAGACCACCTTAGAGGCCACTGGAGCATTAACGACTATAGATTTGAATCTTGTCTTCACAAACACAACTGGAGGAAGCAGTTGGGCTGGAGATCTCCTTCTTGAATTGGTGAGTCCAAGTGGACAGTGTGTCTCTGTTGGAGGATATGATGTTGCCTCTTCATGTGCTGCTGGCACAGCTGCATGGCCCGCAGGATGGAACGTGACTCCAAGTGGCACATACACAACGGCGATAGACTTTACATCATCAGGGCTTTCTGGCACTGGACTTTGGACGCTGAGACTCATCAATGGATGGACAGGCTCTGCAAGTGTAGATTACAATATGACTGCAACCCTAGGCGGTGTTTGTACTGGTTCACCAGCGACACCTGGATGTATTGACAGCAATGCATGTAACTACGACGCGTCAGCAACTTTGGACAACGGGTCATGTGAATACACAAGCTGTGCTGGATGTACAGATGCGACAGCTTGTAATTACAACGCGACTGCTACTCTGAATAATGGGTCATGTGATTACACAAGTTGCGCCGGATGCACTGACGTGACAGCTTGTAATTACGACGCTACTTCTACGATAGATGACGGTACATGTGAATTTGTATCATGTGCGTGTCCAGAAGACATCAATGGTGATGGAATCGTAACCGTTGCAGACATCTTAGTTATACTGGGCGAATTCAATTGTCTTACTGGATGTACAGCTGACGTTGATGGTGATGGCGCTGTGACAGTTTCTGACCTACTTTTACTACTTGCTGCTTTCGGTAACCCTTGTTAAATGATTGTTATGTTTAGAAAAACCTCCTGTTTATTTGTTCTTTTGGCATTCTGTTCGTCGCTTCAAACCGAACTGATTGCACAATCTCCTTTCGTCTCAACGCATCTATTCTCCCCTACTTCTGACATACGACCAATCACTATTGATCCTAACAGAACAGTAGGTTTAGATATGGATGAAGAGGTGTTTGAAAGCTTGAGAAAGAACAATCCTGAGAAAATAAATCTGAGACTTCCTGATTTTAATGGAGGAGAGATTGACATTAAATTTGAACAGTTTGACGCTTTTCCAGCGACTGTTACTGTAGGCATTCATTCAAAAGATGGATTCAAAGAGATCGATTACGTGCCACGTATCAAAACCTACAAAGTGATCGGAGGAACTGGCACATTGGTCTTAATGGTCGATCATGTATTGGGCACATTTCAGTGGGAAGGAATGCAAATCGAAATCAAACCGGAATCTGAAAACGCAGAAAACTCAGGCGGAAAACATATTCTTTTTGACGTCAATAATACGATAGCTTCTAGATCCTTTGAGTGCGGCATGGAAGAGGTCGGGACAGGAGACGGCCACGAGGCACGTAAACCAGAAAGGAGTGAAAACAAATCGATGGCAGGATGTGCTGAAGTAGCCATTGACATTGATTCATATACCTACTCCACATTTTCAAGTGTATCTAGCGCTACTGATTGGGCGCTTGCGCTTATGACAGGTGTTTCAGCAATCTACACACAAGAAGTCGGCGCTTTGGTTTTCTTACAGACGACGTATGTTCATATATGGAACACACCTGATCCGATGTCTAATTACACTGGACAAGCTAGCGAAATGTTGGGAGCGTTTAGATCTATTTGGCTCTCAGATCCTGACTTAAGTGTAATTCAAAGAGATGAAACGCACCTTCTTACAAAACGAGGGGATACAGGGACGGGAGGTATTGCATACTTAGATGTTGTTTGTAGTTCATATGCATACGGATTTAGCGGCTATCTTTCTGGAACAACAAGTTATAATATCTCTAGTTACTCATGGAATCTGAATGTCGTTGCGCATGAACTTGGTCACAATCTTGGATCAAATCACACACATTGGTGTGGATGGCCAGGAGGACCGATAGACAATTGCGGGAGCCTTGAAGGTTCGTGTAGTGGCTATACAAACAATCCTCAAGGACAAACAGGAACAATCATGAGCTACTGTCATGCCATCGGTGGCGGATCAGTTAATTTAAATTTCCATCCCACTGTAAAAACCTATGGATTACAGCCCGCGATTGAGGGCAATGGATCGTGCTTCACAGGATGTGACGGATACGAACCACCAGTATGTGCGATGTTAGGAATTCAAGGTGGCACTCAGCTCGCATGTAATCCTATAACAAGTACATATACTCAGCAAGTCGTCATTGAATATGAAAACGCCCCAGACGTAGGACTGATAAATGTCAATGGCACTTTGCATACGATAAACTACAGTCCTCAAACCATCACACTTGTAAACGTCCCTGCAGAAAGCCAAACAGTGGATGTCACCGCCTTTTTTACAGGAGAGGAAACATGTGGTGCAACTCAGGCAGCATGCTATACGCAGAAAGATCCATGTTGCGCTATGATTAGGTTGAAATACATCAATCCAAATTCAAATGTCATTCGCGTAAAAAACACTTCTGATTGTGAAGGAGACATCAGTGAATGGGGTGTGTATTCAAACGGTATCTACATTTCTTTCTCAGAGATCGGCTCTGGCCAAAACTTAATGATACCATCCGGCGGGGAAGCTCAATTTGCTTGGACTGGTTGGAACGCTGACCCAACATATGGTGACCTCCAACTCTACGGTCCCACAAATCAGTTAATGGACTACATCCAATGGGGTGGTTCGGGTAATATCGATGAATCTTCGAGTGTACAATCTGGCTTTTGGGACGCCGGAACATTTGTGAATGCCTTGCCTCCTTTCGAATATATTGGATCGGGAGAACATGGTGCAGCGTATTGGACTGGAACAGACATCCCATGTGACATCTCTGATGTCACCGTTATTTCTTCAACGGACTGCGATCCGTCCACTGGGAATTATTCTGTCGATTTTTCTGTAAGCTATGTGGGCGCGACATCTTCAGGGGCTGGCCTTACCGTGAATGGCGTACCCTACACCCTCTCTCCTTCTGGCGCTTCATATACAATAACAAGTCCAGCTGCAGGAAGCTGGTTGAATTTAGATGTTTCATTTTCGGACAATCCCAGTTGCAACTTCTTTTTAGGAAACGCAATTTACGGCCCGCAATCATGTAGCATTGAATGCCCTACAGATTTAAACATAGATGGATCTACTACTGTGGCTGACGTGCTCGCTATTTTATCCGAGTTTGGATGTATTCTGAACTGTCAATACGATGTTGACGGAGATGCGAGTGTAACAGTCGGGGATGTCTTGAATATCCTTGCTGCTTTCGGTGAAATCTGCTTTGAGTAAATTACTCTGAGACAACAACCCCTGGGGTTGTGCCAAGCCCATCGAAAGTGAATTTCATTTTCGTGCTTTTTTTACCATCTCCCAATGGAAATATTTGGGCATTTACATTGCCGCGAATTGAACCAGGGGTGGTTATTTGCGCGATCAAAACACGAAGGTTTTCGTCTCCTAAACCATTTGATGCTGTTTTAAGAACGAACCATGAGCCACCTAACAATGTGTTAATCTCAAGCTTAACAGCTTCGTTCTCCTTGAAAAACTGTGCCCAAGGGTTTGCACGGTCATCCACCATAATCGGATCTTCTGAATTGGGCTTGCCACTAGAAGCTGGGCCATCTAAACCTATCGTTGCAAATGAATCATCAACCATAGAAGGCATGGCTTCAAAAAAGTTCGGGTTAAGTCCCGAAGCAGACCAGCTGGCATTAAACGGACTATTGAAAACGCCTTTAGGGGCGTCGATTGTCATCGGATTCTTATCCGTTCCGAATATGGCACTTACTTGGTCTGTAGAATCTGACAATTGAATGTACAAGCGAAACTTCGTCATCCCATCCATGGCAGATGGCTCCTCCAAAACGACAAATGAGTATTGTGAAAACATTGAGAATGGGACCGCGTAGGTAACGGCTAGAAGCAAAACTGAAACAATCTGTTTTCTAAACATGGGTTTTTATTTTGTCCAACTTGGATTGGTTTCTGAAATTAGTTCAAATTCTAACTTAAGTAACATCTCTTCTAATGAGATAGAGAAAGAATGGGCTTGAAGCCTCCGAGCGTTTACATGGAGAAGCTCAACAGGATCAACAATACCATGAGAAGCGCGAAGCAATATATCTGCCATCGCCGAATCGGTCGCGTGAGAAGCAGCGATAGCAGCCTCTAAACTTTTTTCAAGTGTTGAAATTCTCGAGATCAATCCATCAACATAAGCTGAATGTCGTAAGTCCCACTCAGCAAGTTTTGCATTTGCGAGGTCAATCTTAGCGTCTGCTTGTTTGCGTTTCCCACCCGGAATGATGTTTTCGAGGGGGAATGAAAAAACAGCACTCGCCGCCCACTCTGTGGTGGAAGCAAGTGAGGTTGAAGCAAAATCACTTCCGAAACCACTAAGCATAGGACTGAACCTTAATTCTGGCAACCAAACCTCCCGCGACAATGCATTCTTTTCTGACTCTGCCTCTTCCATTCTGTAATGAAGGGCCTGGCGGGCTGGAGGATTTGCCAGTAAAAAAGCGCCAGACAAAGAATTGGACGCTACTGAAACACCTAAGATTTCCTCGACACTAGGCCAAACCGTTTGGATACCTAACTTGACTGGCAAACCCAAGGCTCCCTGTAATTCAGCAAGAACACTTTCCAGCGTAGATTCCAATAGGAATATTTGACTTTCTAATGACAAACGTTCTGCCTGAATCATTAAAGCATCTGAATAGGGTATTAAACCCAAACCGGCAAGTGTGTCAAAATGCTTCTCTATCTCACTTAATTCAGCGGATGCCGACAAGAAATCCGCATGCTCTTTTGTCGCAGCAACTGCAGAAATAAAGAGATTCATACATGAGAGTACAAAGGCATCACGTTCAGCCTTAATGTGTTGAATGGTGGCCTTCTGTGAGATTTTGGCCGTCTCTACTCCCGTAAACCCTCGACCTGCGTCTGCATTGAAGTAGAGACCAACGCCCAATTCTGCGCTTCTGGCTTCAACATCTGTGAAGATATCTCCATTTGCATTCAGGGCATTACCATTGTGAGCAAAACGGGTTGCCCCGAATGTTGTGACAGGCATCCACCACCTTCGCGCAGACTCGAGTTCGCCTTCTGCAATCTGAATCCTCGCAGACGATTCATTGAGGAAAACCGGGGAAGAAAGGGCCAATTCCAGAACATATTCTGGCGTAAGCATCGTGTTCGAAACAGGATTCTGAGCAGGCGAAGAAGTCTGCGCAAAATAATGATTTGAGGCAAATAAACTTCCAAAGACACATGCGCAAACGCAGACGAAGATTGGCGTATTCATTGAGGAAAATGAAGTGAGGAACGCTTTCATTTCTTAAGCTTTGTTGTGACAGTTTCACCTTCTGTAACAAGATTCCGACCTGTAATAATAAACTGAGTAGAAGCGTCTATTCCATCCGCTGAAAATGCAATGCTGTTTTTATCCTCGGCGAGAATGGTAAGGGGGATCTTTTTGACAATCCCCTGAATGACTGCGGAGGCAAACGGGAGACCGTTTTCCACAAAACGAACACCCGCAGGCAGTGACATTAAACTGTCACGAGAGCCGCCCATAAGCGTGCCTTCGACATAAATACCTGGTCGTATCGAACAATCTGGTGACGAAATATCGACATACACATCGACTGTACGAGAATCAGGGTTTATGGCTGCAGACACGCGACTGACTTTCGTCTCAAGTTGAAGATCCATGTCTGGAAAATTCAGCGCTATGTCGGCGTTCTTGTATATAAATCGCATATCTCTTTCCGGGTAAGGCAACAGGACGCGAATATCAGCGCAGGATACAATCGTAAGCATAGGGGATTGACTAGGAGACGTCAGACCATTTTCCACCACGGCACCTGGATGTATGTTCCTTTGGGTAATCACGCCAGAAATAGGCGCTTTGACTTCGAGGAAACGCAAACGGTCAAGGCCTGTATTGAGTGCAGAAGAAGCTCTGGCAGCAGAAGCTTCAGCATTGTCTAACGCTGAAGCAGAAATAAGACCCGAAGCTGCATTTGAGGCTGCAAGCATGCGTGCCAAATGTTTTTCAGCCGCAGAAGCTTCAACTTTAAGTGCTTCTACATTTCTTTCAATAATGGGATTGTCAAGAATAACCAACAAGTCACCTTTTGTGACTCGGTCACCTATATCGACAAGAACCCTTGACGTTTGGCCTGATTCTAAAGGAAGCACATCAACAAACTGAAGCGGTTCAACGGTTCCGACCACTCTCAGCTCCTTCTGGAAATTCTTCATCGAAGGCAAAACAGTTTCCACTAAAATATGTTCTTGCCTCTGACTGGTGGCGATTGAATGCTGAGTATCGGTGTCTTTTGTATCACAGCTGCTGATCCCAATGAAAAGAAAAATAGAAATGAGCGTTAAATATATTTTATTCATTGTTATTTAAGTTCAGGTTTTGAGAAAAAGCGATAACCTACTGGAACCACATACAGCGTCAACAAAGCGGCCATGGACGTCCCTCCTATCACAGCCAATGCGAGCGGCTCATTAATCGAAGAGCCACCAAACCCAATTGCTGTAGGAAGTAACCCTAGAACTGTTGTGAGTGCAGTCATGATGATCGGCCTAAGTCGTTGACGTGACCCCTCAGCCAGCGCCTCCTCAAGAGACATTCCTTCGGTTCTCAATTTGTTGATCCGATCAACCAGTAAGTTGCCATAAGAAACCGTAATCCCTACCACCATAATAGATCCCATAAGCGCTTGGATACTCAGAGGTGTACCGGTGACATAAAGCAATCCAACGACCCCTGCCAGGGCTGGAGGAAATGCAATCAACATACCGATAGGCTGTCTGAACGATCTGAAAAGAGGTACCACAATCAAATAGGCAAACAGCAACGCCAGAAACAATCCCAGCCCAAGGTTTGCAAATGAGCTTCGCATCACACTTACTTCTCCGTCAAGATCCATTGTGTAACCCGCAGGAAGATTAGACCTTATCTCAGATAAACTTTCCTCAATATCAGCTGAAGTCCGACCGACATCTCTCCCTTCAACGTTGGCATACACATTGTAAACGCGAGACAGATTGTGGTGATTTATTTCTACAGCTGTATTCTTATCCCTCACGATTGAAAAATTCCTAAATGGAATGGGTTTGTCTGAAAGACTACTTGAAACCAAAACACTCCCGAGAACATCTTCCCCATCAATTTCATACTCAGGGTACGTGACTCCGACATAATAATGATTTCCATTTCCCTCATCAATCCAAAACGATTTGTCAAAAGTAGCCGTTGAGCTAAATGCTGCGACCATGTTTTTAATCGCATCAACAGGATCAACGCCCATCCTAGCTGCCCTTTCTCTGTCAATATCGACCTCTTTTGTAGGCTGATCTAATCTTTGTAAAACACGCGCGTCAACGATTCCATCCACCATTCTAATCTCGTCTCTGACTTGCTCTGCAATGTCTCTGAGGACTTCTAGTTTGTTTCCTTTAATCCGAACATCTATGGGCGCTGGCTTGCCCTCATTCAGAGCTGCTGTCATCAGTCCACCCGTATAAAAACTTAACTCTACTCCAGGATATGCCTGGGTAATTTTATGTCGAAGTCTGGCCGCATATGCATCCGTTGATGTCGTCGCGTTGTCTTTTAATTGTACACCTATAAATGCATCTTGGGTCCCCGAGTTCGGGGTGTAAGCGGCAGGCAAATCATAGAACACACCGATGTTCGATATGACCAAATTCAAATCCTCTCCCAGCTCCTCTCTCACAATACCCTCCATACGCGCGATGTTATTCTCTGAAGCACTTAATGTGGTGCCCGACGGCATTCTCACTTGAATTTCAAGTTGTCCAACATCTTCTTTCGGAAACAACTCATATCCTGTCTCCCCTACGCCTATGACCATCAATGCTGTCAAAGCAACCATGATTGCACCGACAAAGACAGGGCGCTTGATCATTTTTTTAAGCGATTTCTCGTACTTCAATTCAAGTGAACCCAACGCGCGATTAAAACCAGAAATTGACGCCTTAGATGAAGGTCTCGGTGCTCTGTTTCTCATTAACAGACCTGCCGAGAGTGGAACAACAGCAATAGAGAACAGATAAGAAGCACACATACAAGCTGTCACAGTAAGCGCCAAAGGACCGAACAAATCGCGCGCGATGCCCTCAAAAAATAAAATCGGGACGAATACAGCAACGATGGCGAGCGTCGAAGCTAAAACTGGAGCAGCCATAGCACTAGCGGCCTCCTTTGCCGCCGTCATCGAATCTAAACCAGACGAAATTCGCCGGTCAA
>JAPKBK010000289.1 GCA_028823435.1 Flavobacteriales bacterium | reverse complement strand
CGGATGATTCTCTCTCCTGTGCTATCGCATCAGCATCGTCTGCCGCAAGTCTGACTTCTTCTTTATCTGTCACGCCCTGTTTGATGGCTCTGAAGAACATGTCCCAGTTATCCACCGTACGCCTTTCATTGGCGTAGGTCGCTAGATCAGCCTTGAAACATTCCACTGGAACTATATGTGACAAGTAAGCTTGTTCCTGTTGAAGTCCCACTCCCATCAACACATATTGTCCAGACGCCGACTGGCTATGCTTAACAAACGGTGCCTTCAACTTATGACTTTTAACAGCACACTCACCATTTCGCCTAATGCACATCTTAGACCCACCTTCTCCACCGATCTGGCCTCCACAATACTTCATCGGCAAGTCTACTTCACAAATGAACACAAGCGAACAAAGGCCAGTTACACAAACCCCCCCCTCGGACGTACCTTTAGGAGTAGACACCGGCACATTTGCCAGTGCCCCTCCCGCTATGAACCCGCTCTGGCCTGACGAGGCCAAAGGCGACTCAAAATTAATGTTAAAATTGCGGTCCATGATACACTAGAATAAAAATCGTACAATAGATTCGGCGGATACAGTTCTGATCTGGAATTGTATCTTATAATCTTGCTGATTAACTGACTCTAGTCCAAGGGTAAGCTGTTGTATTAACCTTGATATTTCAAAGTTGTGAGGATAACAGATACTTGATAACTTCCCATCGTCAAGACGAGACGCATTGGCGCCAAATGTTTGTGTGGTCCACCGTTGTTCTTCGTCTGTCCTCGTCCCGTACCATCGTAGCTTGCGCATGTTTGGCACAGGATTTTGTTAGATGAATTACAAGGTGTTTCACACGCACAAATATATTAACTTGAACTTTAATTGATTAGAATTATTTAATACCGGAAAGTGTACACTAGTGTTCACCTTTAGAAAGGGGGGGTCTGCCCGGCGACCGGAGTCGCCAAAAATCGCCATCTGTTAAAAACAGACAATAGTTTCCAGAAAGATGCCAGTCTTTCTGTCTAAAGCATTTCGTCAAAGATAGTGTTGTCAAAGTAGATATATTTGAAAAGCCCCCGGCTGTATAAATACAACCTTCCCCGCAGGGCCAGCTTTGACAAGGAGAGGTAGTCCTCGTCCTCGTCATTGAATCACCAATCGGATGCCTAATCCGTTCAATCATTCAATTTCAATCTAGCTTCGGAACAGATCAGTTTCGTCAAGTTTAGTAAAACTAGAATCCTTTGAACGAATCCAAAATCATCTCAATCCCCCTCCCGACATTTATACTTCATCAAATCGTGCACCATCCGGTAACTCATACCTGATCAAGGAGTCAGCCTCTTTCAGTATTCCAAAGCCTGGTGCATGATCCACATTGGTAAGACTTTAGTGCGTTTTTAATGCACTCGGTGTCTTGCCAACCCGATAACAAAACTCGTCTTTTGTTTCCCTTTTCCTTATTTTGTAATCGAAATTATTTCTTCGCTCGCCCTTCTCTCTGTTTTTCAACGTGTCGCATCTATTCCTTGTCGCGGCATGGCGCGCGCTCCACGATCGGCACTCTCCTTTCCTTAGCTTCCTTTTGGTCGCGCGTGTGACTGAAACAATATGAATTTCTTTTATTTCATTCCACGCTCTTCACAAAATCTTTTCAAAACGTGTCTTATCCGTTTTTTCCTGTTCGTTTCCTTTTCTACCTGGACAGTGATCATTCCGTTTCATGTTTAGAACCAATTTCGTAAACCACTCCGATACTGGGTGATAGGACAGCACTCGGGATTTTCCATGGCCTGTTTCCTACTTCCTTCATCGTAATTTTCCTCCTTTCCTTTTTCTCACAATCTCAAAACAAACTACATTCGAAAGCCAACTTTCGATTTGTTTGCTACTTCTCCTTTATCATCGTTTCCAATTCTTTTCGCTTTCTAACTTCAAAATGGTTGACAACGGTTCCAAAGAAATTGCCTATGAACTCATCGATGCCGTTGACGTTCCTTCTTCTGTCGAGCAGGGCCTCGTCAACGATGCGACAACTCGTTGTGCTTCCCAGAAGAGCGAGCTCTTGAAGGATTCCAGTGCTCTTGTTGCAATTGCAACAATTATCACTGCTGACAAGG
>JAPKBK010000288.1 GCA_028823435.1 Flavobacteriales bacterium | reverse complement strand
ACTAAGCCACTAACGACGTACATGATACGGCGTTTGCTGATGAAGTCAAAATTGGTATTTGTAAACCAGTTCTCCGTTATTTTTGAAGAAAAAGTCATGCTCTTATTCTTTTCTAGACGAGAGAAGATAATCAAGCGCGTAATGACAATCGCACTAAATAATGATGTGAAGATTCCGATGATCAAAGTCGTTGCGAATCCACGAATGGCACCACTACCGAAACTGTAGAGAACGAAAGCCGTTAAGAGCGTTGTGATGTTGGCGTCAATAATCGCGCTGTAAGCTTTGGAGTATCCATCTTTCACAGCTAGTGCCAAACCTTTTCCATGACGCATCTCTTCTCGAATACGCTCATAAATAAGAACGTTTGCGTCAACCGCCATACCGATTGTAAGTACGATACCTGCGATACCTGGGAGGGTAAGCGCAGCGCCTAGCGATGCGAGTGCACCAATAAGGAAGAACAGGTTTGCAATAAGAGCCACATTTGATACGAGACCAGCACCTTTATAGTAGAAGATCATATACGCAAGTACGACAAGCAGTGCAATCAGGAATGATGAAAATCCAGCTTTAATATTCGCTTCTCCCAATTGCGGTCCAATGCTCACCTCATCAACAATACGGGCAGGGGCAGGAAGTGATCCGGCTTTTAAGAGGCCAGAAAGGTCTTGTGCCTCAATGAGTTTCTCTTCAGCCGATTGCTGTGTTCCAAAGCTAATTTGCGAGCGTCCACTTGTAATGGCTGATTGTACGTTTGGTGCACTGAATACAAGGTTGTCAAGTACGACAGCTACAGCCCGGTTGTTTTCAGAAGCACATTTTTCTGTCATGGTGCCCCAAATAGCAGCCCCTTCAGAATCCATCGTCATACTTACAACGACATCGCCGATCTCGTCATAAGAAACGCGTGCATCAACAATACTCTTCCCGGTAAGGACAGCACGTCCCTTTCCTGATTCGTCCTTGATTGCATAAAGAGACGCAATGTTAGACGTAGGTTTTGCATCCCAAAGAAGACGAAGATTCGCACCGATCGCTTCTTTTGCTTCAGTTCGCTTGAGTAAATCGTTGACTCGGTTTGTGTCACTTACTTGCGCATAACCCACAATTGCAGAACGACGCGTGAGTTCCATTTGGAATGACGCAAAGAGCGGATTCTTTGCTTGACGTTGTTCTATCGTTAACGTAGAATCAGGCGCAGCATCCTCAGCAAAGAGCTCAGGGTTCAGAGATTTACCGATCGCAGTATTTGCTTCAGATAATTTCCCGATGACTTCATCATTGAAATACGTCTCCCAGAATTCTAGATTCGCTGTAGACTTAAGTTGTTTTCGAGCACGCTCACGATCGTCGACACCAGGAAGTTCAACGAGGATACGTCCGTTTTGTAGTTTTTGAACATTTGGCTGAGCCACACCGAGTTGATCGATACGCTTTCGGATAATATTCTCCGTATTGTCAATTGCAGTTTCAGCTTCGTTTGCTAAAATCGTTAGAATTTCATCGTCAGAACTTTTTGCAGGAAAAAGATCTTTCTGCTCCATGTTGTGAAATATGCGCCACAACTTATCTTCATCTTGATCCGATGTTTGAGACCTCCAAGCCTTATCGAAGAGCACCATAAATCCATCCGATGAACTGTTCTGTGCTTCACGCGCAGAAGCGAGGGCTGAACGGAACGCTTCGTTGTCAGAATAATCAGAAAGAGAAATAATCAGATCGGGGATGCTTACCTCTAGCGTGACACTCATTCCTCCCTTAAGGTCAAGTCCCATATTGAGTTCTTGCTCCTTAATGTCGCGGTAAGTGTGGCCAAAAATGTCAGCAACTGAATTGATGCTGTCACGTAAATACTCACGTGTCGCGAGCTTGGTCGCTTCCTCCAATGTCAAACTTCCAAGAAGATTGTTTCCTTCTAAGCTGTCAGCAACATATGCGCCATGTATGGCAGCTTTTGCTTCGAAGCTTTTCGAAGCCCAGTTGAAAGACAGTGTATATAGTGTTGCAAGAGTAAGCAACAACGTGAAAATCTGGACGGCATTTTTATTTTCCATGGTCAAAAAGGGTTCTTTTACAGGGACGTAAAGATACTGAAAAATTGGATTGATTTAACAG
>JAPKBK010000061.1 GCA_028823435.1 Flavobacteriales bacterium | reverse complement strand
CAAACGTACCGAAAATACGATCCCAAATAGAGAAAATATTCCCAAAATTCCTATCCGTCCATGGTTCTTCAAAATGATGGTGAAATTTGTGTGTGTTGGGCGAAATAATAACCCAGCTTATGGCTTTATCGACACTCAACGGAAGGCCTACATTAGAGTGATTGAAGTATGTAAATGCAATCGTTAGGATTCTATAAAAGATATAGAACGCCAAAGGGGCTCCTAAGATAAAGACCGCTAGAATCGCAAAACTTTCTCTAGAAAGAAAATCCAAAGGGTGTAACCTCGTTCCCGTCGTTGCATCCACTTTGGTGTCACTGTGATGCACGAGATGAATCCTCCAAAGAAACTTCACTCTGTGAACCAACAGGTGTGCGATGTATTGAGAAATAAGATCAAAGGCCATGATAGCTGCGAGTAGCTCTAACCAAATTGGCCATTCCACCATATTTAAAAGCCCCCACCCAGTTGCCTCAATCCAAATAAAAAGTCCTACAGTAAGGGCGCCCACGGTGACATTGATTAAAACGAGTGTCGCGAGAAAAACGAGGTTCGTCTTCGTGTGTGCCGAGCTTCTAAATCCTCCTTTAAAAAGTGGCCTTAAAGATTCAATGCTTAAAGCCCCAGTAAGGCATGCTACAATCCAAACGAGCTTGTGCCATGACTCCAAGTCCTCAAAAAATCCAATGAAATTTTCCATATGGTGAAATTACATCTGATAAAGGAGTAAATTGTGCTTCATGAAAACTATTATAACCCTAGGCGTGTTTTGTTTTGCATTAAGCAGTGTAATCGCTCAACCAACAATGACGTGGGAGAGTCCGATTGATGTTTCCTCTCAAGAATTCGGAAATAAGTGTATACGCATTGCACTGAATCAAGCTGGAAACCCCATGGTGTTACATGGCAAAATGGGAGATAACGCAGGTCTTTATTTGTCAATTATGGAAGACGGAATCTTTGGAGATCCTATTCAAATTGTCTCTGAAACGAATATCTATTTGGTGGGGGAATCGGAAGGGCCGCGTATGGCTGTGTATGAGAATCGTGTCGCTGTGAGTTACCAAATTTTTGGGGAGTGGGCGACTGGGGGCCATGTTGTTATCTCAGAAGACGATGGCCATACTTGGGGCCAACCATATGCCATAGCGCCAACAGCAACTGAAGATCATTATATGCCACACATCGCTTTCAATGACGAAGGGCTGCCATGGGTGGCGCTTAAATTAGGCGTAAACCCTACTGAAGAAGGGATACTCCACTTCAACGCCGATCTGGATGCTTTTGATCCCGCAATAATCGGCTCAACAGCTACCCCTGGCGTTTGTGAATGCTGTCCCTCAAATGCTTTTGGGTACGAGGGTATGTATTACAATGTGGTAAGAACCAATGGTGACAACCTGCGTGATTTCTGGCTTACAGCCTCATCAGACGGCGTTAATTGGGACAGTGCTATTGATATTGATGAAACAGATTGGGTCATTAATGCGTGTCCTGCCTCCGGGACTTCATCGACCGTTATGGAAGACGGCACACTTATTTCTGCGTATATGTCAGCGCCAAATGGGAGCCGGGTTTACTGGTCTTCAGTTGATTTAAGCGCTTTTATATTTCTTGAAACAGGCCAAATAGACCCGAGCAACACGTCATCAGAAAACCACCCTTCCATTTCTAGTTCTGGAGACTGGCTTGTCACAGCTTGGGAACGCAACTCTGGCGGATACAATGTCATGGTTGCCGTTTCAAATGCAGGCCCTCAAGCCTTAGAGATGTCTGTTGTGAGCGTGACTGAAGGTTTGAGCGGACATAACCGCTACCCTTCCGTTGTCTATGATGGCGAATATATTCATCTGGCATATCAAAACGCTGAGAACGGCGTTGTGCACTACCTGAAAGGCGAAATATCTGGAACATCCCAAGTTGAAGGGCTTGAACTTGAAGAGAACCCATGGGCAATTTCTGCCCATGAATCAGGCTGGACTTTAAGGGGTGAAGCTGCATCATACACTTTATATGATTTAAGTGGTCGAACATTGGAAACAGGAAAGTTCTTGAACGAACTACATATTTCCAACAACAATCAGGCTGTGATTCTACATGTGCGAAAGAACAATCAAGTAAAAACCTTCAAGCTTGTAAAATAATTTAAGGGCAGGCCTGGCCAAAGTTCGCCAAGATGCCGTCGAGTAAATCAGAAACTGTCACTGCGCCATCTCCGTTCACGTCACCCACACAGTTCGACGTGCATCCAAAGTCACTCAATAAAAGAAGGACGTCCCCGATCACGATAAAGCCGTCGTTGTCAAGATCCGCGGGGCATGTCCCAAGATCTCCGTTGCAGCTGATATTCGTTGTCCCATCGCCAAAGAAAGATACGGAGCGGTCATACGCATCCAACCCGATTTCAATGCCCATCAAACGCCCAGGGACGTCGTCAAAGTAGGGATGAATTCCGCCATAAATTCGGCTCAAACTGCACTCGTCGGAGGCGTCTCGGTAGGTGGCCCATTGCAATTCCACGTCAACACTTGGGCCGTCCTCAAAGACTAAGAATTCGTTTGCTGGTGCAAGAAAAACACCCATTCCGCCAGGAAAGTATGCATCGCCGGTAAAGGCCGTCAAAACTTCCGCAGCGGCGCGAGAGAAGGTGCTGTGACCACTCACGTAACCTGCAAATGGAGGGCTGACAAACGAAGGCCGTTGGTACGGTTCCCAAGCTTCCGCCAGCACCCAACCGACACCCGCAAATTCCGAATCGACGTTGTTGATGGCCGCACTTCCTTTCCAAGCCCACAGTTTAATTTTACCCACATTTTCGCCCAAGGTGCCCGCCAAATTATCTCCGACTTCCACTGTTTCAATGGAGCCGGGGATTAAACCCAAACCCCCTGGATGGTAATTGTCCGCCGCAGGGTCGGTGCTTTGACCCAGTTCAGCCATGCCGCGGATGGCGGTGATAGGTCTGGACGAATCGTACCAGCCCTTGGCTCCCCATGCCGAGACGGCACAATCGTGCATCGCAGAACCCAATGCAAGGTAGGTTTTCACATCCCATTCGAGGTCGTCTAAAACAACGCCTTCCCCTTGAAATTGCTTAACGAGTAGCGGGTGATCACTGACGTAGTTTAAAATGGTGAACCAATGGCCTGGAGGCGTCTCTGATTCGGGGCCGTCTGCCCAGAACTCCGCAAGGACGCGTGCGTAATCGCCTCGCGGCACCATGTTGGCTTCGTACGCTAATCCGGTGGAGGGGTTGATGCTGTGACCCAGACTGGGGGATCCGCCATTGGTGGCGTCGTAAAATGTGGCGTACGTTTCTAAAGTCGAAGGGAAGGCGTCATTGTTTCCAATCGAAGCGGGACTGATGTCCCACATCACGCCATCGGAGGGGTCTAACATGCCTGACCAAAGCGCCACCATGCTGTGGCCGTCTAAATAGATGTCGGAAGTGCCTAATCCGTTCATGTCGTGCAAAGCGGGGCCGCCCGGATCATGGTACACCTTGTATTCAAACCCGTCACGTGTGTTAGACGTTAGGTCCTCGTCAGTTAAGGCCCATGAGGTTACCTGCCCCCATTCTGGAGAAAGAAAATCGGGGGTTTCACCTGGAATGGTGTTGCCGCTTTGATCGATGAATAAATCGAGGGTGAGCGGCTGCCAACGGTTCATATCCAGCACCGTCGCGTTTCCTGGAACATCCACTATGAGGGGCGGGTTGAGAGGCGTGTAGGATGTGTTATTGTAGTCGTTTTGTTCGTTTGCTCCGTCTTGAAGACCAAACGCAACAAGTTGCGACGCCAAGTAGTTTCCCAGGGCGCGTCCGTCGCCTGAACTATAGTCCGTGCTGGAGAAATTCACGTCGTAGCCCAACGTCACCATGTGCACATCGTAGCCCGTCATTAGGTCAGAAGCTTGAGGCGCGTTAGCAAACCGGTACTGAAGCAACCGGTACATCCCAAACGCGATGGCTTCGTCCCTTGCTGTAGCGATGTCAGTGGACGGAATGAATCCGTCAAACGGGGCAGAGAATCCTGCGTAATCCTGCCCTAGAAATGCAGGGCATGCTGAAGGTTCCATCGCAGCCCAAGCGTCCCACATCAGCAAGGCGCAGTGCCAAAGATTACGGGCATGAACTGTGGGACGGGCGAAGTCGCCTCGGATGCTTGCGAGGAGCATCTCATTCCATTGGCGCGCCATGCTGTTGTCAGTGCTTATAATGGGGTAGTCCACCACTTCCGTGCAATCGGGACTTGGATTCGTAGGGCATACGTCACACGCATCGGGTATCCCATCCAAGTCGTAGTCTGCGGATGTGGCTACGAGGTCACAATTGTTCGACATGATGACATCGTACCCGTTGCACTTTCCACTGAGGATATCGATGAGACCGTCATTGTTAACGTCCAAAAGTGCCACGTCGTAGCTGTTTGTGACCCAGTCGAAGTTGGTGCTTCCGTAAGGATCGTTGAAGGTGCCATTGACGTTTTCATAGATGGCGATTCGGCGTCCACTGTTGCAAGGTGGGATGTCCACATCAACGTCTGAAACCACCACATCAAAATCTCCATCGAGGTCCAAATCGGCTGCGTGTACGTTCCCCCCGAATCCATTCGAGGAGCTGAACCCAAGGTTGACGGTATTAAATCCCAAACTTACATCGGCAGTGTGCGATGTCGCCGTCAATATTTTGTCGTTCCCATCGTCCACCACATAGAGATCGAGCAAACCGTCTCCATTGAAATCCACGATTTCAAACATATACGGCGAAGAGCTAGGAACGATGTTTTGCCAAGCGTTGAAATTCCCTGTCCCATCGTTGAACATGACGATGACGCCTCGTGCATTCCAGGGAGACACGTCGTAAAGCGTTGTGTTTTTAATCAAGTCCAAATCGCCGTCACCATCCATGTCGTGGATTTGTCCGGCGGTCCCGAAGGCGCTGTTGCGTAAGTCGCCCATTCGCGCCGCACCTTCGTCGGTGAAATGCCCCGTCCCGTCGTTGATCAACAAGAAATCTTTGGCTGTGCCCCCTCCGCTGTTCACTCGGTAGTTCACGAAGTACAAGTCTTCCGCACCGTTGCCAGTCAAGTCACCCGACCAAACTGCGCAAATAAGGGGGTCGTCCGAAACAAGCGTAGGAAATCGAGTCGCGCTTTCGTCCGCAAGTCCCAACCAATTGCCTGACGCATCCTCGCCCAAATTCATATACAACATGGGCTGTTGGTTGAAGGTGTTGGCAATGACCACATCATCCCACGAGTCGCCGTCAACGTCCACGACATAGACGTCACGTGCAAAACTGGGGTTGGAGACGAATTCTGGAGCGAGCTCCAGCGTCATATCTACGAGCACACCTTGTTGATTGATGAGCAACAGGTCTGATTTGGGCGGTTCGGAGGCTGCAGAAAACGGTTCTTTTCGAACCACAATTACGTCTGTCCATCCATCTTTGTTCAAGTCCGCTGGCCACAAATCCTTTTCTTCTTCGTCACTTGTCGCCACGGTGAATAGTTCCATCCGGCTTTCAGTTTGGACGTCCCATTCCAGCCACTGGGCTTGCGCGTTAGGCATCCCAAATAAGGTCAAAAGACATACAAGTGTGAGGGCAGGACTTTTCATTCAACGATGTTTAGAAACATTATAAGGACGCATAACGTGTATATTAAGTTGCTTGGACGATTGTTTTATCAAACACTTCATGCTAGCTTGACCCTATGAAAAACAACCTCACACTTGCCATTGCTATATGTTTTTGTTTTGCTTCAGCTCCTGCAAATGCTCAATGTGAAGACGTGTCTGTTCTTGGGGTTCATGTGAACCCTTTTAACATGAACGAATTGATCTTGCACGGGTTCAATGCGTCGGAGTCAGAAATTTTTAGTTATCCGGGTTGGAGGCTTTATGATGCGTCGGGTGTTTTGATTGCAGAGGAACAAGTGGATTTATTTGGCATTATTGAACACAGCATACATTCTCTCAACTTATTTGAACCACTTGATTACAGCATTCAATCATTTGAGGGTACGCTTGAACTGTGGACAGGGTTTTATGATGTTTTAGAGTGCACTTATGATTTGGAGGTCTTTCCTTGGCGTGTCGATGAAGCTGTCACTGAGCCATATGGATGCATCCCTGTGGGGATCACTTTACAAGTGTCTTCAGATGAAGGTTTTAGTTTCGACATAAGCCTCACAGACAGCAACGCCTTCAGTGTGCTTGAACAAACATACACCATAGAAGCGGGTTCCTTTGCGGTGTTTTTAGGGACAACATGTCTTGAGCAAGAGCAGTGTTATTATTTGTCTATAAGCAGCGAGAGTGGCACCGGTAGCATTCAATATTTAATATCGGACGTATTAGAAGATGTTTACTTTGCGTACGTATTTGATGAAATTGGAGAAGATGAAATACTGTTAAATCCATTTGGTCAAGGGGTGTGTGATGGTTCTCAGAATACAATCATTGATGACTTTGAGACTTTTTCAGCGATTATTTACCCTAATCCAGTATCGAACAACCTCACAGTAGATTTGGGCGGTTTCAATGGCGTAAATACAACTGTCAAGCTTTATGATTCAACAAGCAAACTTGTATTTGAACAGCTGTCATCATCAACTTTAATGATTGATGTTTCTGACGTTGCAAAAGGCATGTACGCTCTGGAGCTTTCAACGGATAAACACATCTTGAGAAGGAAAGTAATTATAGAGTAATCATCCGAACGAAGCCCACAAGCTGCTGCTTGTGACGTGCTGCACAAAAAAAGCCCGCACTCAAACGTCGTTTGCGTGGGGCTTCTTGTTTTCTTAGTGGGCCATACTGGATTCGAACCAGTGACTTCTACCATGTCGAGGTAACACTCTAACCAGCTGAGTTAATGGCCCAGGTTAGGAGGGGTGCAAATGTAAGGGGCATTCGGAATACGACTAAATTGCTTCAAGATGCCGGGATTCATTTTGCCGGCGTGACGGATTATCCCCAAACGATCTTTGAGGTGAATGGTTTGACAATCGGGTTTTGTGCGTTCTCTCCAAACCGAGGGACGGTTAGAATAAATGATTTGGCTTTAGCCAAACAAATCGTTCAAGATTTAGAATCAAAAGTTGATATCGTTGTCGTTTCATTTCATGGAGGTGGCGAAGGGTTAGCGCACCAAAATATCACAAAGCAAACGGAGTTTTATCTTGGAGAAAATCGTGGCAATCCATATCAGTTTGCCAGAGATATGATTGATGCAGGAGCTGATGTTATTCTGGGTCATGGACCCCACGTAACGAGAGCGATCGATTTATATAAAAATAAATTTATCGCGTACAGCCTTGGGAATTTCTCAACTTATGCCCGATTTAATCTTCAAGGGAAAAAGGGGATTTCACCTCTTTTAAAAATTAATGTAGATGAAAACGGAGACTTTGTTGATGGAAAAATAGTTTCAATAAAATTAATTGGCCAAGGTATTCCTGTAATAGATTCTACCAATCAAGCGCTCTTAACGATTCAAAACCTCATTTCTACGGATCTCGGTGAAATCGGATTAATCCTGGCTAAGGACGGAAGTATTTCACTGAAGGAATAGTTCCCATCCCTCGAATGTGATTTTCATAAAGGACCCATGACGAACAGATTAGGAAGTTATTGAGTAAGTTTGATGTATGAATAAATTACTCTTCCTGTTGCTCTGTCTGCCCATGACTTGTTTAGGTCAAAACAATGAAGACACTAAACCGCACAAATATGGTGGGTGGTATTGTCCGGACAATTTAAATGGTTTTCCTGCTGTAGACATTGACAATTGGAACGATGTACCTGTGATCAATGGAAGAATGCCAACTCAAGATGAAACTCAAACGGAGGCTTCTTTAATCTTTGTTGACAACGAGATATATCCAAATGCAAAACCTTTGGATCTGAAAATGCCTCAATTGGCTCGGTTTTACAACAATCATACAGGAAAAGAAGAAATTATAATTGTCATACAAGCGATAAATGTTTCAAATGATTCTGTTGTAGGGTTTAGATATCTAAATGGTGGAAATGGGAGCGCTCGATTCAAGGAGGTCAAGTTTCTTTCCGACAATGAGATTGATCAGATTTCATCTTCCCGCTTTGTATCTTTCATGGTCAAAATAAGTGCGACTCAAGATGTAATCTGGGAGATACTTACCAAACCAGAATATAACGCAACGCTTCAGCCGATTTTCGATCTAGAAAACAAACTCCCAGCGGGATGGAATAACGACTCAAAGGTTAATTTTAAGTATCACAATGCAGGTGTTGTTACTTCAGATTTCGCAGCTAATATGTATGGTAATCAGTATATTCAAATTGATTGTGAGTTGGGGAATGATCAATACGTAGAAAAATTCCTTCTTTTAGAAGATCAGCAAACACACATCACAGAATTTCAAATCGTGTGTGGTCCTTATCGGGATGATTTTGAACGTCAAAAATTCATACTGAATAACTGGGCTCAAAAAGTGAAAGAGTTGAGTGAAAAACCGCCAATTAAATTATATTGAAAATAAAATCCCACCCATTTGAGGGGAGTGTTTTTGGTGGGCCATACTGGATTACTCGCTTTGCTCGTGAGCCAGTATTTTACTCAGAAAACCACGAAGCCCACAAGCTGTTGCTTGTTACGGGCTTTTTTGCACCATCCCTTACACAAATAAATTTGTGACGTGCTGTTACAAAAAAAGCCCGCACTCAAACTTCGTTTGCGTGGGGCTTCTTGTTTTCTTCGTGGGCCATACTGGATTCGAACCAGTGACTTCTACCATGTCGAGGTAACACTCTAACCAGCTGAGTTAATGGCCCAGGTTAGGAGGGGTGCAAATGTAAGGGGTAGTCGTGAATGATAGGAGTTTTGGCCGAGAAAAATAAATCACATGAAAAGGGTATTGCAACAGGTGAGAGGTGGAGGTACTTTTGTGGGATGCAAGTGAAGAAATTATGTGACCTCAAAGCCTACGAAGTAGGTGTGATCGAAAGGGTGGATACCCCAGAGGAGGTCATGGCACT
>JAPKBK010000060.1 GCA_028823435.1 Flavobacteriales bacterium | reverse complement strand
GAAAACATTCAATCCCATTTCTCCCCCACTCAGAGCAAAGCGCATCAGCATCGACACCTTTCTTTAGCTCGAGAATGACAATATTTGTATCAATCGGGGCATGTGAGATGACGCTGGGATGATGAAGCGCCGATTCACCCAATCTCTTCGCGTGTGAGTGATCTATTTCAAGACGATTTATGTTATTTTCTAATGCATATATTCCCGCAGCAGCAATGATTCCTGCTTGACGCATCCCACCACCAAACACTTTCCTTGCTCTGTGTGCTTTCGCAATGAATGACTTGGAACCTACAAGCACCGATCCTACTGGACAGCCCAAGCCTTTTGACAGGCAAAGCGACATGGAATCGAAATTGGCACCATACGCTTGAAGTGCTTTCGCATCATTATGTATGCCCCGAGCAACAATGGCATTCCACAAACGTGCCCCATCAAGATGTACCGAAAGTCCCAATTCCCTTGATACTTTAGAGACTTCCCTTAATTCAGAAAGATCCCAAATCGACCCACCTCCTTTGTTGCATGTATCTTCCAGACTGACCAAAGAAGTTTTTGC
This sequence comes from Flavobacteriales bacterium, assembly GCA_028823435.1. Taxonomy (GTDB): domain Bacteria; phylum Bacteroidota; class Bacteroidia; order Flavobacteriales_D; family Sanyastnellaceae; genus UBA974. The sequence goes on along the minus strand of JAPKBK010000060.1, from coordinate 8,524 downwards.
GTAATGACTGTCTAAGGGGTTTACATTCGCCCTTACATCAGAGGCAGTAAATCTTCCAAGATCACCATTTAAAAGACGCACGGAAGCACCACTTAGTCGCGCAATACCTCCACCCTCGTAATGGTATATATGTGAAAGCTTGTCACAGATCACCTCCTCACCGGGTGAAGTATGAACGGCAATGGCGATTTGGTTTGTCATCGTGCCTGATGGGCAGAAAAGGCCATCCTCCATCCCAAACATCTCAGCACATCTTTTTTGCAATTCATTGATTTCAGGATCTTCCGCAAAGACATCATCTCCCGTCACCGCATCATGCATACGCGCTCTCATTTCGGCATTTGGTCGGGTAATTGTATCGCTTCGAAGATCAATTGTAAACTTTGCTGTTGTCATGGGCTTTTCAAATAATAAACAAATATAAATTAGGAAAGTTCAAAAATTATTTGCTAATTGATATAGAATCGCAATAAAGCTACACATAATGAAAACCACATTATTCACCCTCCTATTTGCATTTTTCGCATGTTTCGCATGTTCTGAACTAAAGGCTCAAGACCCCTGTACATTGCCAACGTATGATGTAACTGTATCCTTCGCTCCTGGCGAAGTTGTATTCGATCTAATCCAAGCACTTACAAATGATGGATACGGTTTTTTAGGTTATGAGAATTGTTATGGATGGACGGGTGATGGCGGGTGCTTTTATTCTGATTTCACTGTGAATGATGAGATATCATCACTCGGATGCGCGATAACTCAGTGGGACATTTTGTTGTCACCTAATGCAAATCAGGAAGCATGTTGCGGAGATCATCTGCAGCCGTATTACTTATCATACAACGGTCCTGATGGTCTCACTATTTTTTGTGAAGGATTCATAAATATCACGATTGATTGTGGTCATGATTGTGGGATAATTGACTTCTCGGACCCTGCCCTAACTCCTGCCACCACTTCCAATGGAGATGGATCTGAAGGTCCTCTTGAATGTATCAAAGTGTGTGAAAATTCATCTCTTGTCGCTTTTGCGCCAGTTTTCGGTTCAGGCTTTATATATGATTGGGATGTACAAGGTGGCATCATCACAGGTGGCCAAAACACATCCGAATTAGACGTACTCTGGGGACCTCACGGTGCGGGAAATATCTCTGTGACCATCACAAATGCAGACCCAAATTTCACGCCTGTCACCTATACCATCTGTATAGAAATACTCGAGGGGCCTGAGGCACTTTTCAGTTCTACAGGAAATGCTTGTTTAGATAGTCCCATTCAGTTTACAGACTTGAGCAGTGCTGGCGCGTCAAATTATTTTTGGGATTACGGAGATGGACTCTCTTTTTCTTCAGTTAGCTCCACAAATCCTGCTCATATTTACGATACCCCAGGCCTTTATGACGTCACGCTAACGGTCTACAGTGACATACTCGGCCCAGAGGGGAATGTACTTTGTACATGTGCTGACACATATACAGATCAAGTTCTGGTGGACAGTCTTGTCGGTCCAGATATCCTGTGTATATCTACTTTATGTGAAAATGACACTTCCTCTTATTCTACAAGCGCAGACTGTACCGATTATACGTGGTCCGTGTTTGATGCCTCAGGAAGCCCTATACCATTTAGCGGTCAAAGCACTGACCAAATATTTGTGCAATGGGGACTGGGGCCATATGGAACTGTTGAATTGTTGGTGGACAATTGTACGCCCGCACACTGCAACACCCCCACGTCAATTCAGATTCCAATTATCCCTGCCAATGGATCCATTAATGGACCTGATATCGTCTGTGAAGGAGAAGTCGTTTCATATGACTTAACAAAATGGACAAGCGTCGACTATAATTGGACTGTAACAGGAGGGAATATTGTCAATCAAGAGGGGTCCGTGGTCACAATTCAATGGAATACAATAGGTACAGGCGTAATCGATGTCACGTATATCAGTGACTTTTTACAAGATTTACCAGGGCATGGCCCCAATGACTGTTCCGGTTTTGCGACATTAAATGTTGAGGTCAAGCCTAAGTTTTATATCAGTCCGTCGCCATTTGATGTTTGTATCGGTGAAACCACAACATTTACAGCTTCTGGAAATTTAGGTGGTGTTTTTGACTGGATGAATTCTGGAGGGTTTCCTCAAACCACAGTTTCCGGAAACACGATTGACATAACATGGACCTCAGCAGGGAATTATACTGTCACAGCAGCGCTCAATGCCACCAATCCAGATTTATACTGTAACACTCCCGTTACTGCCTTCGTCACTGTACATGAAGTGGCAGCGCCTGCCGCGATTACTGGGCCCATAGAGGTCTGTGCAACTTCCCCAAGTTATATTTACGAAGTGGCGGCAAGTCAAGGACTTAATGTGATTTGGACGCCAAGTGCCACAACAGGAGTCCCTGCAGCAAATCCATATGTAGGCTTATATACTGAAGTGACATGGGGAGCGACAGGGCCATTCGTGCTGGAGGCTCACTATCAAATGGCTGAAGCGCCCTACTGCAAGTCTAATCCTTTTTCATTACTCGTTGAAGAACTTACGCTAGACCCCGGCTTAACAATCACCTCTCCTGACGCACCGTGTGCGAACGAAGATGCAGATTATTCACTTTTGGGACTTCACCCAGATGCATCGATTCACTGGACGATATCTCCTACTCAATTCGGAAGTGTTGTAGATGGCCAAGGCACACAGGACATTCAAATACAGTGGAATGACATCCCAAGTAACGCTGTCAATGTGACGATTACAGCCACAGCGGAATTATGCGGAAATCAGATCCTCTACACTAAAGTCATAAACCTAAATCGAGCAATGGTTCCTCTTGTTGTTGGAACCGATTTCTGTGTTGGAACATCTGGAACGTTAGCGGTAACTAACGCGACATCATTCGGATCTTTTAATTGGGGCGGATCCTATCCAACGACAAGTACAATAAATACAACAAGTGCTGGAAACTATATCGTCGAAACCATAGACACGAATGGATGCCCCTCTTCTGGTGGTACCACGATTGGAATCTTACCAGCCCCTATGTTGAATTTAACAACAAATGGTCCAAGTACGCTGGTAGATGGACTCCCTAGCTCTACTGAAATTGTGGCGCCATATAACCCCAACTACACGTACAGCTGGAGCCCGGGTGGGAGCGCAACACCGACCATTACGCACAACTGGCAAGGAGGCACTTTACCAAGTTCCTATACCTATACGCTAACGATTACTGAAAATCCGTCAAACTGCACCAATACAGAATCGATTACCATATATGAATTAGCATCGGGCGGATGTGTTGGGCCATGCTGTGATCTAGAACCCCATACCCCTCCTGAGATTACCTCTGCGTCTCTGACAGGTGGATATTGTGACAGTTGGGGGTTCAGTCATTCAGGGAATTCTTCAAATGTCACAAACATGTGTTGGAATTTCGGAGATTTAAGTGGTGGGTCATGTTCTAATCCAACATCTCATACGTACACAGAAATTGGATATTATAACGTTGTTGTAACTGGCCAAGTTCCAAATGCTTCTGGGACAGCTTTTTGTACAGTCTCATCGGAAATGGTCGTTGTGGATGTGGCGATGATTGCTCAATTCGGGACTGCAGTCAGTTGTGCACCTAGCCCAACTGATGCACCACAGTTGTGTGTGACAGATGAAACGGCATATCTGCCTGGGACATCTCTAAGTTCAATTGATATAACAGTGGGCTCAGGCAGCAGTAGTGTTTCACCTGCTTGTTTTGGAAGTTTAACCCCGGGCGCTGCTTACACTGCCAACTTAATAGCGACCCATTCATCTGGATGCATTGATGATGTTACGCAGGCAATCACTATTCCTGGACCAGTAATCATATCTGCAACCCCTCCTGTTCTTTGTTTGGAAGAGACCTCAGCTTTCAATGCGACATGTGCAGGTGCAATAAGTTTCAATTGGAATTTCGATGACACATCTGTAGGCGCAACAAATGATGCTGTTTTTAATGGTGAGAGCCCACAACATTCGTTTGCACAAAACGCCTTTACAGATGGCCTTAGCGGACCTTATAATCCCATTGTCAGTGTTATAGCCACCCATGCAAATGGATGTCAGTTTAGTGACAACATAGGTCTTGTTGTGAATGACTTACCAGCGACTGAAACCATCACCTCTTTCGATGGTGATTTCAAGTTCTGCTTCGGTGGATCTGAAATACTAGAATTATTTCCTTCTCCGCCTTCCCAAGTCATTTGGTGGTCCCCCGACCCAGGAACTCAAGTTGGAATAGGACCTTCTTTACCTGTGACTTCTGAAGGAGAATACGGTGCTACAATTTTCAACCCTCTGACTGGATGTACAACAGAACTAGACCCCGTTCTTGTACAACAATGGCCCTTGGTCCCTGCATTTATAACTGGACCAAGTATCCTTTGTGAAGGAGAGTGTACAACGTTACTCGCACCCCAGGGCAACTACCTCTATGAATGGTTCAATTTGGCTGGTAATTTACTAGGAACAACAAACTCAATTGAGGTCTGCGCGTATCAAATAACTGGAAATGATATATTTACATTAAAAGTGGTTGATGCCATCTCTGGATGCAATAACGCATATGACCTTGCAATCACTGTTGCGCAAAGTCCAACAGTACAAATAGGAACCTTTCCTGACCCACCTTGTGAAGGCTCAGAAGTCACACTATTCGTTGACCCATTAGACCCATCGCTTAATTATGTTTGGACTGGAGGACAAACAGGACAAACATTTACAACCTTGTCTGAGGGCATCTATACTGTCGTGGCGATTGATCCTCTCACTGGGTGCAAAGGTTCTGCAAATGAGACCGTTCACCCTTGCCCCAATCTATGTGAAGTACCCACAGGTTGCTACATCGCTTGTGATTCTGGAAAAACCGTCTGTGGACCACTTGGGCTCGCAACCTATGAATGGAATTACATCCCACCGGGGTCAAATGTATCTACAATCGTAGGGATGACGAGATGCATCACAATGACTCAGGATGGAGACTATTCACTTACCGCTGAAAACAGTTATGGGTGCCCCAAAACGTCTGGTCTTTTAGAGATGGAATTTATCAACTGCGACAGTTGCCAGTTTTCAGAAGCCGACATGTTAGACCTACAGCTTCTGTCATTAGGCACATCTCTTTACTCAACTGACATTGATGGTGATGGAGTGAATGAGGATGTGGCATGTTGTCTTTGGTCTATAAATCCTTTGATTTCTTCAGCAAATGGAGCAACTCCAAGCACATTGTGTATGGATATCATCTGGGGAGACGGCACCAGTCAAATCAACCTTCCTCTGGGATCTCCTGTAGAACATTGTTATACCGATGGATGTACTGACTATCCTGTCACTGTGAAAATTAAATGTTGCGCCGATGGATCGAATGCCTTTGGATTCACTGCAACTGCATTTTGCGATTGTGTCCCCGATTGTTATGTGAGAAATTCGTTCTGGGAAGCCATTACTGAAGTACCAGGAGCAGATAAATGTCACATCGAATTTACAGGCACTCAATTTATAGGGCCCAATATGGTGTCGTACCAAAACCCTGAGTATACTATTTCAGGCGTAGAGTACAGCGGAAACATTATAAATTTGAGTAGCTTAAGTTATGGGGGTGGATACAACTTCAGCTTCGATTTAAACCCCGGTGTATACGAGGTGTGTTATTCAATTGAAGGTGTTTCAACGCTGGGAGAAATCTGCAGTTCAGAACACTGTCATGAAGTCGTTGTAAATTGTTGTCAAGAGCCTGTCGTGTTTGATGACTGCTTCGGCAACTGCAGCAATTTAGAGGTGGGACTGGGCCTCGTTGACCTTGGCACATCCACTGATACCGATGGGGATATCTGCTGTTCCTTTGGGCTAGCACCCATCATGTTAAGCAGCTGTCAAGTAGATCTGTTCGACCTGTGTATTAACATCGACTGGGGGGATGGCTCTGCTCCTTTGCAAAATGTCTCATTCGCTCAAGGATATACGCATTGCTATCCATCAGGAGGCACATATGCTGTAACGTTAGATGTCTTTTGTTGCGCGCAAGGTCAGACACAGTCTTGGACATTTACAGACACCGTTACTTGCCCAGGTGGTGGATGCGAGGTTCCTCAGGAGGTTGACTTTGAATGGGGTACAAATACAAGTTGTCCTACAACAGGATGTGATCAGATGTGGTTTTGCGCGACGAATTTGATTGGACAAGACCCGAACATCTGTATAAGCTGGGATTTCGGAGATGGAAACATCTACAACCCTTCTCTTCCTGACTGTCCGATACATTGTTACAATTCTGGAGGAAACTACAACGTTTGCCTGACTGTTTATTGTTGTGATGAAGGTAAATTGGGACCCTCTGCCTATACAATTTGTCACACAATAAATGTGTCATGTGGCGTTATCGCATCCGACTGCACTGGAGACTATGACCTCGACGGATTTATAGGCGTCATAGATCTCTTGGAGCTTCTCGGCGCTTATGGTGGCGCGTGCGAGTAAGTATAAATATCTCACAGAGTTTAGAGTAGATTGCACGCATGAACAATCGAAATTATATACACGCAATCACCAAATCAATTTTAATTGGTGTCTGCTTTCTTTTTCTACATGGATTTGGCACAATCCTAGGCCAAACCTCCACCCCATCGGATTCCGCTGTGATCCGATCCATTTACGATGAGGTGCTTACAAATGGGGAGGCATACGAGAACCTACGTGTCCTTACAAAAACGATAGGGCATCGGCTCAGTGGCTCTCCTGAAGCGGCTCAAGCCATGGAATGGGGTGCACAATTGTTACGTGACTATGGGGCCGACAACGTTTACGTCATGCCCGTAGTGGTCCCAAGCTGGACGCGGGGAGATATCGCAAATGCGTCTGTTGAAATGTCCTCGGGAGAGACGTTCGATCTTCACATCACCGCTTTGGGTGGATCTATAGAAACGCCTCACAACGCCCCTATTTCTGCTGAAATAATTGTCGTCAAACACCTGAGCGACTTAGACACAATGCCAAGGAGCAAAACCGAAGGTAAAATTGTGCTCTTCAATCGCGCGATGGATCCTGTCCTCATCAATACAGGTTCTGCATATGGCGGTGCAAACGACCAAAGAGGTCAAGGCGCTATTTACGCTTCTAAAGCAGGCGCTGTAGGGGCATTGGTACGATCTCTCACACATTCTCTGGACACATTGCCTCATACAGGCGCGATGTACTACGCTGAGGATGTCACTCGAATCCCAGCAGCAGCCATTTCAACAGTGGATGCGCGAAAACTGGCCCAACTCTATAAAACAGATCCTGACCTCCAAGTCACATTCCAAATGAACTGTGAGGCTTTGCCAGATGTAGAGCAAGGAAACGTCATCGGAGAATGGACTGGATCGGAATTGCCGAATGAAATAATTACGCTAGGTGGCCATCTCGACTCTTGGGACATCGGAGAGGGTGCGCACGATGACGGCGCTGGCATCGTTCATACCATAGAAGTACTTCGCGCCCTGAAAGCCATCGGATATACGCCCCGAAGAACAATCAGATTCGTCCTTTTTATTAACGAGGAAAATGGAAATCGAGGGGGCATTAAATACGCTGAAATTGCAGCTTCTGAACTCGCACAAAACGAACACGTTTACGTTGCAGCCATGGAGTCAGATGCTGGAGGCTTCAGTCCACGTGGATTCAGTATGGACGCCACAGACTCACTTGTGGACATTGTAAAAAGCTGGAAGCCCCTTTTCGAACAGTACAACATACACCGATTCAAAAAGGGATGGTCAGGAGTTGACATCGGTCCATTAAAGCAACTTGAGAGGCGCCCATTGTTAATAGGACTCGTTCCAGATGGCCAACGTTACTTTGATTTCCACCACAGTACTTCAGACGTTTTTGAAAACGTACACAAAAGAGAATTGGAATTGGGGGCTGCCACCATGGCATCGATGATTATGCTCATCGACAAATACATCCCCGCCCCATAAACACGCTTTGCAGTTTAGTCACAAACAGTACCAAACGTAGACAACAAAGCCAAAAGGTCAGAAGTCCCTGCTGTATTGTCACCATCTAGATCACCTAGACAGGTTGAAGATAGAAAAACACATGAACCATCGTCATCGTTTGCAAGTGCATTGTAGTTGTTCGCATTTTCATACATACATCCTCCTAATACAATAACTACCTCTTCACATGGCGTTCCTCCATAAGAAACACAATCTGCTGCACCGAATGTCGCATTGAAAGCGCCAAAACCATCTGTATAAATACATCCGTATTCTGGAACATCATCACAAGAAGCATAAATACAAACAAGATTTCCGTATTGATCGTATGCTTGAGTTGTTGCAGAAGCATCATAGTTAGATGCATTTGCATCAAGACAACCTTCTACTCCTACTACTGGCGCTTCACAAGGCGTTCCTCCATAAGAAACACAATCTGCTGCACTGAATGTTGCATTGAAAGCGCCAAAACCATCTGTATAAATACATCCGTATTCTGGAACATCAT
>JAPKBK010000287.1 GCA_028823435.1 Flavobacteriales bacterium | reverse complement strand
TTAGATGAACCTATGGCAGGAATGGGACCCAAAGAATCTCAGGCAATAGTTAAGATTCTTCAAAAATTGAAACGTAAACTTACGATTCTACTGATTGAACATGATATGGACGTTGTTTTCACACTAGCAGACAGAATAACAGTTTTGGTCAATGGCAGAGGAATTGCGACCGATATTCCTGATGCAATCAAGAAAAATCAGAAAGTCATAGCAGCTTATCTTGGTGAGGAGAGCTATCATGCTTGAACTTAAAAACCTGGAAACCTCATATGGACAAAGCCAGGTGCTGTTTGGTGTGGATCTACAGGTAAATGAACGAGAAGTAGTAACTTTACTTGGACGTAATGGAATGGGCAAAACGACTACAATTAATTCAATTATGGGGATGGTGAGAGCACGTTCCGGAGAAATTAATTTTGAAGGCAATCAAATACGTGAATGGCCTGCACACCGTGTTGCTCAATCCGGAATGGGATTGGTACCAGAAGGGCGTCAAATTTTTCCCAATTTGAACGTAATTGAAAACTTAGTCGCAACTTCAGCAAATCGTTTCAAAAACAAGAATCCTTGGACATTGGATCGTGTCTTCAATCTGTTTCCGAGTCTGCTGGAACGTGCTAAAAACATGGGAAACCAGCTTTCAGGTGGAGAACAGCAAATGCTGGCCATCGGCAGAGCTTTAATGACAAATCCCCGCCTCTTGATTTTGGATGAAGCCACAGAAGGTTTAGCTCCGTTAGTTAAAATGGAAATTTGGGAATGCCTGAATGGCTTAAAAACTTCAGGTCAGTCGATTCTTGTCGTGGATAAAAACATAGAAGCTCTCACTCACCTGGCTAATCGACATTATATCATGGAAAAGGGCAAAATTGTCTGGTCTGGTGATTCTCCGGCGCTAATTGCAGATAAGGAAATCCAGCATCGATATTTGGGGATTTAAAACAGCTTTTTTTGAACCCGTTCGTTGACGCCCAAGCGCCATTGCCTACGAATTACTGCTGTTGCAGGAGCTGCAGAACGTTTTGTGGTAATTGATTTGCTTGTGCCTGCATGGATTGACTGGCCGACAGAAGAATCTGGTTACCAGTTAATTTTGACATCTCTGCGGCCATATCCGTGTCTCTTATGGTTGACTCTCCACGGCTAATGTTTTCTTCTGCAACTCTGAGCGAATTTAGATTGCTTTCAACTGTGTTTTTCTGGAAAGAACCAATTTCACCTCGCAAAACAGATATTTCGTCAATTGCCTTCTCAATAAGTCTGCCTGAGTTATCAGCACCTTGTTTACTGGTCAAGTCGATATCAAATAAACTTCGAAAACCGCTTTCATTTTCCACACCCAGTGCCAAGTTACTAGTACGAATGTTTTTTAATGAAAAGCCTTGATCCGTACCAGGTTTTGTTCCGAGACCAACATTCTTTGTCTGTTGCGATATGTGAACATAGCCTTCTATTATTGGATTACTTGGAGAACCCACGATTTCTTCCTGGGTCTCTTCAACAAATTCTGTTCCTACGACTTCACCTTGCTCATTTTTGACAGGCACTTCTTTGAGTCCAATAGAACGATCATATTGTATGGCTATTCCCTGTGCAGGAGAAGAACGTTTGATTGCAGTCAGGAATTGTCCTTTCCCATTCGTAAAACTGTCACCAATTTTTCCGGCTACATCCAAGCCCGGTATTGATGATTCAGCAACATTGGACTCTTTTGTCAGCAAACCTGAAATATTAGTGGTGAGCGAAAAAGTAGGGGAAGCACCAAAATCTTTGTGTCGGATATAAAATGTGTTTTCTGGTGTTTCAAAGGCCTCCAAAGCTAAACCACTTCCTTCAATTGCTTCGTTAATGGAATTGATAACAATCGCTCGAATATTTTTCGAAGCCTCCTCTGCGGGAAAGCGTGAAGGATCTTGCTTATAGTTTGACAAAACTTCTTCAATATTTTCTTTAACTTTCCCAAACCTTGTGTCGACTTCAACGTTGCGGCCACCTTCACTGAGCAATATTTTAACTCCTTCACCTATATTTTGTACTGTCAACGGTACAGAGCCTCTTATATGTGGTTGCGTTGCTACCTGTGTAATATCAACTTCATATCCCTCCATCGGGGAAGCTTCAGTCCAAGTTTCAGCATTAACGAAACG
>JAPKBK010000286.1 GCA_028823435.1 Flavobacteriales bacterium | reverse complement strand
GTCGCCATGATGTTATTGTATATGACAGTGAGTCTCATGCGTGTATGGTTGACGGAGTCCGTCTTCACCAGGGGAAAAGATTCGTTTTCACGCACAACGACATGGCGAGTTTTGCGAAACAGCTAGAACGCGCAAAAAAAATCACAGATGTCTCTGGAGGTGGGATCTTGGTTGTAACGGAAGGCGTTTTCGGTATGGCTGGAGATCAGGGGAAATTAGCTGAGATATGCAAATTTAAAAATGAATTTGGTTTTCGCCTTTTTGTGGATGACGCGCATGGATTTGGTACTGTAGGTGAACAAGGACGTGGCGCGGGAGACCATCAGGGGTGCCACGACCAAATAGATGTTTACTTCGGGACTTTCGCAAAGGCGATGGCGACGATTGGTGCTTTCGTGTCAGGAGATGAAGATGTGATTGATTTCCTTCGTTACAATATGCGCTCTCAGACTTTTGCGAAATCGCTTCCTATGCCGATTGTAGTGGGCGCCCGTAAGCGTCTTCAAATGCTTCGCGATTCTTCTGAGCATAAAGACAACTTATGGAAGATTGCGACTTCCCTTCAATCTGGCCTTAAGTCTTCCGGATTCAATATTGGCAAAACGAATTCGTGTGTGACGCCAGTTTTTCTGCAAGGCGGGCTCGGGGAGGCAACGAATCTGACGGTAGATCTGCGTGAAAATCACGGTATTTTTTGTTCTATCGTCGTTTATCCTGTCGTTCCTAAAGACACGATTATGCTTCGGTTAATCCCTACTGCGATTCACACTCAAGCAGATGTGGACTACACCATCAAGATCTTTTCGAACATCAAGGATAAACTCGAAGCTGGGGAATACAAGAGCGAAAAAATCGCTTCCTGGTCATAAAACAATTGATGTGAGGGTCTTTATTGAGCTTGCCTACGACGGCACAAAATATCACGGTTGGCAGCGTCAACCTGAGTCGAGATCTGTTCAACAAGTTATAGAGGAGGCACTCGAGCGTCTTTGTGGATGTCCTACTGTGATCCTTGGTTGTGGAAGAACTGATGCTGAGGTTCACGCGTCGTACTATGTCGCACATTGTGACATCCCATCCCTTCCTGCTTCTCGATTTGACTCCCTTTCCCAGCTGGCCTTCAAACTGAATGGGATGCTTGATACAGACGTTGCGATTCTCTCTGTCACTGAGGTCATGCCGAAGTCCCACGCGCGATATGATGCCTGTGACAGGTCTTATACTTATCAACTTCACACAGAAAAGGACCCCTTCCTTTCCGGTCGCTCTGCCCGGATTTTCGGGTCTCTCGATATTTCGGCAATGCGTTCTGCAGCACGTCATCTTATTTTCCAAGGTGACTTTGCGGCGTTCTGCAAAACGGGTAGCGATGTGAAAACGACAATATGTGATGTTCGGAAATTAGACATCATTTCTTTTGATTCTTACCGTGTACGCATCGAAATTTCCGCAGACAGATATTTGCGTAACATGGTGCGCGCGATTGTCGGAACGCTCTTAGATGTGGGGAGAGGTAAAATGACTGAGGATGAATTTAAAGATGTAATTCTGTCATGTGACCGCAAACGTGCAGGCAAGTCAGCCCCCGGCTGCGGTCTTTATCTTTCTAGAGTCATGTATCCGGCAGATGTCTTTATAACTCAGATTCACGCTTAGAATCTAAGTGCGCTATTTCTATGCTGCCTTAGCGATTCTAACTTACAATACACGCTACCTTCGCGTTCGGAATGTTTAAAAATAAAAACAAGACTTTAGGGACGATTTTAACCCAAGTCAAGCCCTATAAAAAGAGGTTTGTCTTCACGGGGATATTGATCGTAGTACTCTCCTCAATCGTTTGGGTCAGGCCAGCGTTGATTAAACACGCAGTAGATGTTGAGATTGCGAATGGTGACTATGAAGGAATGCTCAAGATCTTTGCCGCAATTATCGGCGTGCTTATGTTTGAGGCTTATCTCAAGTATCATGTGACTTACTTGGCGAATTGGGTTGCCCAAAGTGTTTCTCTAGATTTGAGATCGAAGTTGTTTAAGCACATCGTTGCATTTCGCTTAAAATTCTTTGACAGAACGCCTGTAGGTAAACTGGTAACGAGGCTTGTCAGTGACATAGATGGGATCGCAAATGTGTTTTCAAATGGTTTACTGA
>JAPKBK010000059.1 GCA_028823435.1 Flavobacteriales bacterium | reverse complement strand
CAAACGCGATCGATTTAAGAGAAAACGCGAAATATCTGAAGTATGCGATAGGGCCCGTTGTGATTCTTGTCTCGGTTTTGCTTTGGAGTCCTGGGGTTGTTTCAGAACCTGCAGAAAGGTTGATACAGCATCGCACATCATTTGTTCCCCCGGCTCCATTTCGGTTTGAGCTTGTTTCCAAACCTCTCAGAGCCCCAGTGGGGGATCGATTTGATTTTTTAATAAGGGTCGTTGGAAACACTATTCCTTCTACCGTTTTTCTTGAAGAAGAAGGCAACCGATATCGGATGGAGCGTATTCAAAGCGATGTGTTTAGATATGCGTTCAATGCGTTGAGGTCTGATGTGACATTTCATTGTTCTGCAAATGGGTGGAACTCTCCAGATTACACGCTTCTTGCACTGCCGGTCCCTACGGTCACGGAATTTTCTGTTGTTGCGTCTCCTCCCTCCTACACTGGGCTTGATGTCATCACCCAAAACAACCACGGCGACATTCTTGTCCCAGAAGGGACGCGTATAAGGTGGGAGTGTCGGGTGAAAGATGCTGACCGTCTGCGGGTTAGGGTGGGAGATTCTTTGCTTGTCTCTGAAAATGTTACTGGTCGAATCTATTCCTCAACTTGGGGTGCGTCATCTACTCTGCCGTACTGGTTTATTCCTGAAAATGACGCGCTCGGTGCCGTTGACTCAATGAGATTCTCATTGCGTGTGGTTGCAGATCGGAAACCTGTGATTCGCCTGGTTGAGTTAGAGGACAGTGTCACAAGAAAGCTGAGATATTTTTCTGGAGGGGTAAGTGATGATTATGGATTTTCTAAGCTTGCATTTGCGGTCAAAAAGGTGGGGGAGAAAGATGTCGTTTATACGATGCTCGAGAGACCCTCTGGCAAATCTGATGTGTTCTATTACACTTGGGAAATGATGTCTCTTGATTTGAACGCCGGTGATGCTGTGGAGTATTGGATGGAGGTTTGGGACAATGATGCGGTAAATGGTGCCAAGTCGTCAAAAACAACCACCAGGGTGTTCGCCGCACCTACCGAGGGGGAATTGCTCGAGGAGCGGGACGAGGCAAACGAAGAAATAGAAGCATCAATTGAAGATGCCATTGAAAAAGCCGATGAGTTGCGCAAAGAAATGGAGGCGTTTCAAGAAAGACTTCGTGAGGAACGCGAGATGGATTGGCAGGACAAAAGAGCACTTGAAGACTTGCTTGAAAAGCAACAAGAGCTGAAGGAAACCATTGAAAAGGTTCGTAAGGAAAATGAAAAGAAAAACGACCGTTTAAACGAGTTTTCTCCCCAAGAGGAGCGAATTCTGGAAAAGCAAGATGAGTTGCAAAAGCTTATGGATGAGGTGATGTCGGACGAGCTCCGGGAGCTTTATGAAAAAATGCAGGAACTCATGGATGACATGAATCCAGAGGAGATTCAGGAGCAACTTGACAAGATGGATGTCGGACAGGATGCCATGGAAAAGGAACTTGACCGAGCTTTAGAGCAGTTCAAACAAATGGAGTGGGAGGTTAAAATGGAAGAGGCAATCGATGAACTCAAGAAGTTGGCTGAAGACCAAAAAGAGCTTGCTGAAAAAACCGAAAAAGAAGCGCTTCCCAGCGAAGCACTCCAGCAAGCGCAAGACAGTTTAAACACCGCGTTTGAAGAGCTTCAAAAAAAGCTTGATGAACTTGAGAAGAACAATGAAGAGCTTGAGAACCCAAACCCTATGCTGGACAGTGAAAGCGAGGAGAAATCGATTCAAGAAGAACAAAAGGAGAGTTCGGAGGAGTTGAGTAAGGGCAAAGAAAAAAAGGCCGCTGAAAAACAAAAAAGTGCAGCCGAGAAAATGGAGGAGTTGGCACAGAGAATGGAGAACATGCAAATGGAGTCCGAGGCTGAAGATGAAGAAGAGGATATGGATGCCTTGAGGGCATTGCTAGAGAACATTATCACCCTCTCATTTGAAGAGGAGGCGCTTATGGCGGACCTCCGCACTACTGAAAACCAGGACCCCAGATATGTCATTCATGGGCAGACTCAAAGGTCGCTTAAAGACGAGGCAAAGATGGTGGCTGACTCGCTCTTCGCCCTATCGTTAAGGGTAAGCCAGCTTGCTGGAGGGGTCAACCGTGAAATAGGGCTTGTAAATCATCACATGGAGAAGGCTTTGGGTGGGTTTGGTGACAGAGTAACAGCAGAAATCACTATGAATCAACAGTATGTGATGACCTCATTTAACAATTTGGCGTTGTTGCTGGATGAGGCGTTGCAGCAGATGCAAAATAAGCAAGAGTGTAAAAATCCCGGCTCAGGAAACTGTAACAAGCCCGGCGGATCTGGGTCTAAGCCCTCACCGAAAGCGGGTGACATGAAAAAGATGCAGGAGGCCCTTGGTAAAAAGCTTGAGGGCATGAAGAAGAAAATGGGTGAGGATGCAAACAAAGGGGAGTCAGGTAAAAAAGGAGGGGGAATGAGTCGCGAATTGGCAGAGATGGCTGCCCAACAAGGTGCGCTTAGGGAAATGGCTAAAAAGAAGGCTCAGGAGCTCAACGAAGACGGTTCGGGAGATGGGGGTGAGATGAAAAAGATTGCCGATGAAATGGAGGAGCTTGAAAGAGATCTGATAAACAGAAACGTTGATATCTCTACCCTAGAAAGACAGCGTGACATCTTATCTCGACTCCTTGAAGCAGAGGAGGCTGAACGGTTGCGGGGAGAAAAAGATGAGCGTAAATCACGCAGTGGAGACCAAGGGCTACATCCTGAGTCTCCTCAAATGATTGATTATCTGAGGAATAGAGCGAATGAGCTTGAATTGTTACGAACAGTTCCCGCTGATTTAGTTCCTTATTATCGTGACAGAGTCAACGAATATTTTAATACTTTAGACGATAAGCAATAAGCCTATACTATCATGACCGCCACCATGCAAGAATTACGCTTCCCCTCGAAGCCAGAAAATATCGCAATCGTTGAACGTCTTATTGACGAACTATGTGAGAAGCA
Source organism: Flavobacteriales bacterium (assembly GCA_028823435.1). Classification (GTDB taxonomy): domain Bacteria; phylum Bacteroidota; class Bacteroidia; order Flavobacteriales_D; family Sanyastnellaceae; genus UBA974. The sequence goes on along the minus strand of JAPKBK010000059.1, from coordinate 6,148 downwards.
CCGCATGCTTAATGAGCACTATGGCGATGTGCTTATTGCAATGACTGAGGCGGTTAATAACGCAATCGTTCATGGCAACAGGCTTGATATAAACAAGAGTGTTTTGGTTGAGTATAGCGTGAGAGACAAAGACCTGTTTTTTCGGGTTGTAGATGAGGGGCCTGGGTTTGATTATGAAAATCTTCCTGACCCTACGGCACCTGAAAACATAGAGCGCCCAAACGGAAGAGGCGTCTTTCTCATGAGAAACTTGGCAGACGAATGTGGGTTCGAAGATGATGGCCGAATCGTTGAGTTAAAATTCACGGGCGTTTTTGGATAACCCCTACCCCACTCCTGTTACGCTATGATTCACTTTAACGAATCCGACATTCCATGCCGCGTAAAGCGTCGTTTGGCAGTGAAGTCCTGGTTAAAACAAATCATTGAATCCCGCAACAAATCAGTGGGCGAAATTTCAATTGTGATGTGTTCCGATAAGCTTCTTTTAGAGACAAATCAGAAGTATCTAAATCACGATTATTACACCGATATTATCACCTTTGACTATACAGAAAAAGACCAAATCAGTGGTGACTTAATGATCTCTTATGAGCGGGTAAAGGAAAACGCGAAAAAAGAAAATGTCGCTGTACAAGATGAACTTAGGCGAGTAATGGCGCACGGGGTATTACATTTGTTAGGCTTCAAGGATAAGTCCGAAAGAGAGGCCGCAGAAATGCGCACTCAGGAAGATGCAGCCTTAGATTTGTTCCACGTGGAACATTCAAAATAAGATACCCGTGAAATTTCATACTTCTTACGATGTAATTGTTGTTGGGGCAGGTCATGCTGGCAATGAGGCGGCGGCGGCGGCGGCAAATACTGGCGCAAAAACATTGCTCGTAACGATGAACATGGGTGTGATCGGGCAGATGTCTTGCAACCCTGCGATGGGTGGTGTTGCAAAAGGGCAGATTGTGAGAGAGGTAGATGCGATGGGTGGTTACAGTGGGCTTGTAAGCGACCACAGCGCCATTCAGTTTAGAATGTTAAACCGATCGAAGGGGCCAGCAATGTGGAGCCCAAGAACACAAAATGACAAATATCTTTTTGCGCAAACATGGCGAGAGATGTTGGAGCGTACTGAGGGTTTAGATTTCTGGCAAGATTCAGTTGTGGGGGTTATCGTTGAAGGCGGAAGGTGTGTCGGTGTGAGAACGGCTTTGGGTTCTGAAATACGAGGGAAAGCTGTTGTACTTACGAATGGCACCTTTTTAAACGGCCTGATGCACATCGGAGAAAAGCAATTTGGAGGAGGGCGCGCAGGTGAAAGATCTTCTACTGGAATTACGGAACAGCTTGTTGATTTGGGGTTTGAAAGTGGACGTATGAAAACGGGGACTCCACCGAGAGTTGATGGCAGAAGTCTGGATTTTTCTAAAATGGAGTTACAACCTGGCGATGAAGATCCCACGCACTTTTCTTTCCTGAAGCGACGGGCGGACTTAAGCGAGCAACTGCCCTGCCACATTGCTTATACAAACGATGATGTGCATGATGTTTTGAGGTCTGGGTTTGATCGATCCCCGATGTTTAATGGAAGAATAAGGGGTTTGGGGCCGCGTTATTGCCCAAGCATCGAAGATAAAATTGATCGTTTTTCTGACAAAAGCAGGCACCAATTGTTTGTCGAGCCTGAGGGGAAAAAGACAATTGAAATATACTTGAATGGCTTTTCTACAAGTCTTCCTGAAGAGATTCAGAGCAAGGCGATGAGACTTATTCCTGGCTTCGAGAACGCGAAAATGTTCCGCCCTGGTTATGCTGTTGAATATGACTACTTCCCTCCTACTCAGCTGAAGCACAGTTTAGAAACCACTTCGGTGAATGCGCTCTATTTTGCCGGTCAAATTAATGGAACCACGGGATACGAGGAGGCGGCATGTCAAGGTTTGGTTGCGGGCATTAACGCTGCACGTTCCACGTGGAACACTGGGCCGATTTCGATAAGTAGGTCCGACGCTTATATCGGTGTATTAATAGATGACTTGGTCACAAAGGGCACGGATGAACCGTATAGGATGTTCACGTCAAGGGCTGAGTATAGAATCTTATTGCGACAAGACAATGCTGACGAGAGAATGACTCCTCTGGGGCATGAGATCGGTTTGGCCTCAGATGAGCGTATGAGGAACCTGGAGAAAAAACAAACGTCCGTGAAGGCGCTAAGACGTGCGCTTGAGAAGACGTCTGTCAGCCCAGAGGGTGCGAATACATATCTAGAAGCCGTGGGGAGTACACCTTTGAAACAAAAGGTGAAGGCCAAGCAAGTTTTAACGCGCCCCCATGTAAATCTTGACCCGTTAATTGCGCAAGTTCCAGAGTTAAAACATCTAAACGACCATGTAAAGGATGTTGTTGAGCAGGTCGAAATCCAAGTTAAGTATGAGGGTTATATTGAAAAAGAACAGCTCATGGCAGACCGTATGTCTAAACTGGGGGGGTTGAATATCCCTGCAGATATGGAATATTCAAAACTGGGATCGTTGAGCGCAGAAGCAAAACAGAAGCTTTCTGAAAAGAGACCCAACACGCTCGGAGAAGCCGCAAATATTTCTGGCGTAAGCGCTTCTGATGTAAGTGTTTTGCTGATTTATCTTGGACGATAAAGAACACCTAGCTACTCGTACTTGTTGATTTTGTGAAGCGTGAGCTGTTGTTTAAGCTTGTCTACTATCTCGAATACTGCTGGGCAGACTTCCAGATTTTTTTCGGTGAGGTGAAGAAGTTGGTGCTGCCTGCGCCTGTCTGTGTGTGGAAACTGTTGACAGGCTTTCGGTCTCACATCGTAAATATTACAATAATTGTCTTCGCCTAGAAATGCACACGGGGTGGATTTAAGGACAAAATCTTCTTCGGTATCCCTTCGTAAATAACTATCCTCTAGCTCTTTAGGGGACATTCCGAGCCGTTTCGAAATCCGGGTAATGTCCCGTGTCGTAAATGTTGGGCTTGTTGTTTTACAGCAGTTTGCGCATTTTAAACAGTCTGTACACGCAAAAACCTCTTCGTGAACAGGGTGTATGATCGCGTCAAGTTTTTGAGGGTTCGTTTTTTTGAGCCGCTTTAAAAAAGCGATGTTTTCTTTTCGTTTTAAACGATACTGCTCTTTGTGTCTTTCTAAATTCACTGGGATTCTAATCGTATGTTTGCACCTTAATTAAAGCAAAATTATCATATTTAGATGGATATTAAACAGATTCTTTCAGATTTAGGCATCAAAGACACAAATTCGGGGGTAATGATCGGTGGTCGCAACCTCGGTTCGGGCCCGTCTATGGATTCTATTTCTCCTACAGATGGCAAAAAAATAGCCTCTTTAAGCACCGCTACCGCATCAGATTATGAAGAGGTTATGGAGGCAACGGGCAAAGCTTTCGTTGAGTGGGGTAAGTGGAGCGCTCCTGAAAGGGGTGAAATCGTCCGTCAATTCGGAGATGCGCTTAGAGAAAAGAAAGAGTCGTTGGGGGCTTTGGTTTCTTATGAGATGGGAAAAAGCTACCAGGAGGGGCTTGGAGAGGTTCAGGAAATGATCGATATCTGTGATTTCGCACTGGGACAAAGCCGAATGCTATACGGTCTCACAATGCATTCAGAGCGACGTAACCACAGAATGTATGAGCAATATCACCCGCTGGGAGTTGTGGGTATTATTTCTGCCTTTAATTTTCCAGTAGCTGTTTGGTGCTGGAACACAGCCCTTGCATGGGTTTCGGGTGATGTGTGTGTTTGGAAGCCTTCTGAAAAATCACCGCTTTGTTCTATTGCGTGTCAAAACATTTGGGTAGAGGTTGCAAAGGCAAACAATGTCCCTGATGGGGTGTCGTGTGTCGTTAATGGAGATTACAAGGTGGGGGAGATGCTTAGCAACGACAAGCGTGTTCCGCTCATCAGCGCAACTGGATCAACAAGAATGGGCAAGCTGGTGGCGCAAGCTGTTGCAGCTCGTTTGGGGCGCTCTCTTCTTGAGTTAGGAGGAAACAATGCACTTATAATTACGCCGGATGCAGACCTTAAGGTTGTTGTTCCAGCGGCAGTGTTTGGCGCTGTGGGCACCTGTGGTCAGCGTTGCACAAGCACGCGAAGAATCATTATTCACAGCAGCGTTTATGACAAGGTTAAGGATCAATTAACCCAAGCGTACAAACAGGTTCGTATCGGCGATCCTCTTGATGAAAACAACCATGTGGGGCCACTTATAGACAAAGGGGCTGTGGATGGTTACTTGGCGGCGCTTAAAGACGTTGAGAGCCAAGGGGGAAAGGTGTTGGTGCCTGGCGGCGTTTTAGAGGGTGCGGGGTATGAGAGCGGGTGTTATGTTAGGCCTGCAATTGCAGAGGTGACAAACGACATGCAGATCGTCCAAAACGAAACCTTCGCGCCTATTTTATACATCATGAAGTATGAGACGATAGAGGGTGCAATCGCGATTCAAAACGGCGTGGTGCAGGGTCTTTCTTCGGCAATCATGACGAACAACCTACGTGAAGCTGAGCTATTCCTTTCTGCAACGGGTTCTGATTGCGGAATAGCAAACGTAAATATCGGCACCTCTGGGGCTGAGATCGGTGGTGCATTTGGTGGCGAAAAGGAGACCGGTGGAGGTCGCGAAAGTGGTTCTGATGCTTGGAAAGCATACATGAGGCGCCAAACAAACACCATTAATTACGGAAAAGACCTGCCGTTGGCACAAGGGATTAAATTTGAACTTTAAGCAGCGTTCTATTTCATTCGTTTGACAGCTAATATAAACATACTGTTTGCGGTTGCTTTTACATGCGTTTTACTGATGCTTGGGTGTGCTGATGGGGTTCAGAAGCAGGATGAAAGCCCAACGTATTTGGCAATGTTTTCTTTGGACGATTCTACAACTGTAGATGTTTTAGTGTCCTTAAGAGAAGACGGGTTGGTTTTTATGAATGGAGAGGAGCGGGTTTTAATGCGCTCCGTTTCTGGGGGCGGGTATTCTGTGCCTGTTTTTGGCGGTGCGCTTGTGGGTGAATGGACAGGAGGGGGGGGTGAACGGATTTGGAGGGGTGACTGGGTTGATTCTCTTCGAATAAAGGAATACCGCGTGCCGCTAGAAATAGCACCTTTTAAAAAGAAAAGGACGCGAGAAGGAGATGTAAAAAACACTGTTTGGGATACGGATTTGGGGAAGTTGAAAATGGTTCAGAAGGGAGACTCGATTACCGCCACGTTTTTAACATCAACCGGTGACTATCGCTACCAGGCTGGTGAGGTAAATCCTGAAACATCACGTTTTAAAATTGGAAATTTCGATGGGGTTCATTTGTTTTCATTTGAAGGAACACTCAAGCAAGACTCCATTACGAATGGGATTTTTAAAAGCGGAACACACTACGCCACAACCTGGAGTGGGGGGAGATCTGAGAACAACCGTGTGGATTGGAGCGCTAACCAGGCATGGAACCCCCAGGCAAAAATCTTTTTCGAGGGGGTAAATTCTGGGGGTAAAACAGAGGTTTGGACCAGAGAACGTTTAAGTGAGTCTGGTTACAAGGTTCTGGTGGTAGATGTCATGGGGACCTGGTGTCCAAACTGCATGGATGAGGCCAGGTTATTGAGGGAGCTCTGTGAAGACTATCCCGAGATGGTTGTGGTGTCAATGGCGTTTGAGCGCTCTGAAGGTGAGGAGGCTCTTGGGCGAATCGCTGACTTTAAAGAGGATATGAATCTCCCGTGGAAGGTGTTGTTGGGTGGTGTTGCAAATAAAAGAATCGCTGACTCAACCCTCTCTTTTATGGGAGGGATTAGGTCATTTCCTACGACCGCATTTATCCCTATCGAGGGGGACCCTATTATTCACTCTGGCTTTAGCGGGCCAGCAACAGGAGAGTCATATGAAGAAGAGGTTGTGTTTTTCAGAAGCGCCATCGCGTCTCTTATTCGGGAAAGTCGTTAACCTTATCTACAACGATTCTTTTGTCTCTATTTAAGAGCGTCCAGGACGTGTTAAATACAAGCTTTCCAATCTCTCCAGTCTTTGTAAACATTATTTTTTCTACATCATCTCCTGGCGCATGGTAATCTTCATGAACACCGCTGAAATAAAAAATGACTGGAATGTTGTGTTTTGCAAAAT
>JAPKBK010000285.1 GCA_028823435.1 Flavobacteriales bacterium | reverse complement strand
ATTTAATGTCGGTACCACGTCCCGCCATATTTGTCGCGATCGTAATCGTTCCCGCATGACCGGCTCTGGTCACAACCTCCGCTTCCTGTTGGTGTCTCTTCGCGTTTAGAACCTGGTGGTCCAACCCACGCATGTCTAACATTCGAGACAGCAATTCAGAAACTTCAACTGTAGTCGTTCCTACAAGTACTGGTCGTCCGGATTTGCTAAGTTCAGCGATTTGATCGATCGCTGCATTGTATTTCTCACGCTTCGTCTTGTACACCAAATCCTCTCTATCGTCACGTGCAATAGGCCTGTTTGTCGGGATGACCTTAACGTCTAATTTATAGATATCCCAAAACTCACCTGCTTCCGTCTCCGCAGTTCCAGTCATCCCAGCAAGCTTGTGGTACATCCTAAAGAAGTTCTGAAGAGTTACTGTCGCATATGTTTGAGTGGCAGCCTCAATCTTTACATTCTCTTTCGCTTCAATCGCTTGGTGTAAACCATCTGAGTAGCGTCTCCCGTCCATAATACGACCGGTCTGCTCATCGACAATTTTCACCTTGTTTTCCATAATAACGTACTCGATATCCTTCTCGAATAAAGTGTATGCTTTAAGAAGTTGATTCATAGAGTGAATCCGAGCGGATTTGACTCCGTAATCTTGCATCACCTCCTGCTTCCTAGATAATTTTTCGTCATCGCTAGAATCTGAATTGTCTACTGCGACAAGCTCCGTTGCAATGTCAGGCATGGTGAAAAATGCGTCATCATCCATCCCCTGAGTAAGATAAAGAATACCTTTCTCGGAAAGTTCAATTTGGTTTTGCTTCTCATCAATAACGAAGAACAACTCTTCATCCGCCTTGTGCATCTCGCGCTGATTGTCAGCTAAGTAAAACGACTCAACTTTTAACAGGCGTTGGCGCATTCCTTCATTACTCAGGAATTTAATGATGGGCTTCGATTTAGGGAGTCCTCGAAAAGCTCGGTAAAGTGCCAATCCAGATACTTCCTTCTCCTCTTTTGAGATCCCATCGGTAAGGAGTTTTTTTGCCTCTACCAGAAATCCTTGAACTGCTTTTTGCTGAACTTGAATCAGCTTAACAACCATGGGTTTTAGAGATTCAAACTCCTGTTCGTCACCTTTCGGTGTGGGTCCGCTAATAATAAGTGGCGTTCTTGCCTCGTCAATAAGTACAGAATCCACCTCGTCAACGATTGCATAATGATGACGCCTTTGGACTAACATATCCGGATTTTTCGCCATATTATCACGCAGATAATCGAACCCGAATTCATTGTTCGTACCGAACGTGATGTCACACTTATACGCCTCTCTTCGAGACTCACTGTTAGGCTGATGCTTATCTATGCAATCAACTGTCAGACCATGAAATTCGTACAATGGACCCATCCACTCCGAGTCACGCTTAGCCAAGTAGTCGTTCACGGTCACAAGATGAACTCCCCGACCCGTGAGGGCGTTCAAGAACACCGGTAAAGTTGCAACGAGGGTTTTTCCCTCACCCGTGTGCATTTCCGCCACGCTACCCCTGTGAAGGGACACTCCACCTACAAGTTGCACGTCGTAGTGAACCATCTCCCAGGTTACATCTGACCCTGCTGCTTTCCACGTATTAGACCAAAAAGCTTTATCACCCTCTACCCTGACCATATCCCGCTTTGCAGCGATATCCTTATCGAACTGCAATGCAGTAACCTCAATTTCACCTTCCGCGGTGAATCGCTTCGCAGTCTCTTTTACAACGGCGAAGGCTTCGGGTAAAATTTCCGCAAGTACAACTTCGAGTTCCTCATTGATGTCCAGCTCTAACTTGTCAATCTTTTCGAAAACAGCTTCTTTAGCGTCGAGATCAGACTCGGGCATGGTCTCTGCTTTTATTTTTAATTCATCAATCTCTCCTTGCAAATCGGAAATGTGATCCTTGATTCTTGTTCGTAAATCAGTAGATTTCGCTCTGAGGTCATCGGCGCTGAGGTTGATGAGGGACTTTTCAGCCAACAAAATATCATCAACAACTGGCTGGAGTTCTTTCAGGTCGCTGGATGATTTATCTCCTAGAAATATTTTTAAAAGGCCTTTAAGCATTGTGCAAAAGTACGCATTCAGCGTTCCTTAAATAAGTCCATTTTGTGAATGCTTTTTGAGC
>JAPKBK010000058.1 GCA_028823435.1 Flavobacteriales bacterium | reverse complement strand
CCTGGAATGAGATGTTTGTTCCTTCCGATGGTTGAAGACAAGAGCATAGGACCAGTAGCCCCAACGCATATCAAGTCATCAACATTCATAATTAAAGCGTCTTGTGCAATCCCTTTCCACACAGAGAGATCTCCTGTTTCCTTCCAATACATATAGGCCAAAGCAGACTTGGTTCCCGCCCCATCTGCGTGCATGATGACGCAATGTTCGGAACTGCCCGTTAAATAGTCAGGAATGATTTTACAAAACGCTTGAGGGAACAATCCCTTATCTACGTTTTTAATTGCTGCATGAACATCCTCTTTCCCTGCACTTACTCCGCGTGCTGCGTACCTACTTGCGTCTGTCAATTGTAAAGTTATTCGTTACTCCTCAGTTGGAACGTAATCAAAACGTATGATTCTAAATACCGTACGTCTGTTTACTTGGTGAGCTGCTTCTCTTTCAGACTCAGGAAGCTTGGCAATCTGAGCGTCATTAACGATGAGCATTTCTTCACCATGACCAAAAGGAACAAGTCTGTCACCAGATATGCCTTTATCCAATAAGAAGTTAACACAAGTTTCAGCACGTTTTTGGCTGAGCTTCTTGTTTGAAGGTCCAGAGCCACGACTGTCAGTGTGCGCTTCTAGTTGTATGACCAAATTCTCATTACGCACAAGAAGATCTAGAAGAAAATCAAGTGAATCTGCAGAATTAACTTCGTCATTAATCAATAACTCAGCACTTGCAGTTGGATAAAGTACGAGCGGCATGTCGTACTCTTTCTCCAATACAATTTCTTTTAGGAAGTATTCACGAGCAAAAGTGGTTGACTCTGTAAGTCCGATGCTTGAAAATCTATCACCAGTCCCAATAAACCCTTCGTTTTTAACATCAACATCATAAGAGACGCCCTCTTCGATTTCACCGTCGCATAGCTCGAGTGAACCGTCTTCATTCGATGTTTCTGAGGAAATCTTCCCATCAGAACTTTCCAATGTTATAGACGCTCCGCTTACTGGCATTCCGGTATCGTAGTCATATACATACGCTCTGTAGCAAAACTCCATCGGGGGGAGTCTGAATTCATAAAGATCATCCTGCCCTTTACCGCCATTGCGATTTGAGGAGAAAATACCCGTGTTGGTTTGGCCTTTAAAAATAATACCCAGCTCATCGTTTGCTGAATTCAGTGGATAAGGCAATATTTCAACATCAGAGAAAGCCATCACTCCCTCGCGTTCGTCAGCATAACACAGATCAAACCCACCTAAACCGCCGTGGCCATTCGATGAGAAATACAAGGCACCATTTGCTCTAAAAGAAGGGAACATCTCATCGCCAGCTGTATTTATTGAAGAACCGAGATTCTGAGGCAAGCCCCATGTATCATTGTCATCATTGAAAGCCGCAAACCAAAGATCTTTACCGCCAAAGCCACCCGGTAGATCAGAAGCAAATACCATATAATTGTCATCTAATGACAAAGCTGGATGGCCTATTTGGGTAGAGTCATCCTCTTCTCTGTTAACAATAAAGAGCGGCTGAGGAGCACCGAAATTATTCCCTACAACAGGCGCATAATAAATGTCACACGCCAGATTTGAACCATCCTGATCAACACATCTTGTGAAGTAAATGGTCTTAAATCTTTTGTCAAAAGAAGCGGAACCTTCGTTGTCATCTGAACATAGATTCGAAAGTGGTTCAGGCGTTTTCCAATCTCCTTTCTTATCTTGAGTTGTCGTAAACAAATCCATAAATCTTTCTCCAGTAATAGGATCCTCACCTGATCCTGTAGAACCCAACCTTGAAGATGCAAAAACGAGAACATTAGATTTCTTTGACGCATAAACAGGTGCAAAATCATACGATGGTGAATTCACAATGATCATCGGCTCCACAATAAAACGACTTGGAGGCTCTTCCATCGCAATTGCAGCGATGTCTGCGGCTTCAATTCTAGCGTCTGCGAGAGATCTGTCTCCATTCTCACCAAACTTTTCGTACCACTCCATCGCGGTGTAGTAATCTTCTTGGTCACGAAGCGCATCGCCATATAGGAGATAAATTCTTGGATTCGTCTTTGCGTAACGTAAACCCAGCGCTTTATCATACCATTCGGTGGCACCACGTGAATCGTGCATCAATCGAAAACATTCACCAGCTTGGAACGCACAGTATGCTTTCAACATTAAATCTGATTTCACTTTTGCGTAGGCAGCGACATAGTCACTTGACGCTTCAAAATAACCACGTCTGTTAAAAGCGATATCAGCTTCTTCATGTAACTCCTGAGCGAAGTTTCCGCTCAAAGCGCCTAAGAAAAAGACAAAAGACACAACAAAACGTGTGATAATTACTTGCAGGTAACTTTGCATTCTAATTTATTCTAAGATTTCTAAGGTTCGAAAGTACTGAAAAAGGACCATTTAATTGCGAGAATAATGACAATACCCTAACAACTAAATGTCAACTGCCCTATTTAAAGCCGAAAAATCAACGTGTAAATAACAATTCATGGAACTTAGGAAGAGGCCACAACTCATTGTCTATCAAACCTTCAAGCTGCGTGCAGATGTCACCTAGCTCTTCTATTAGCGGCATAATTACAGTGCCATACCCATCCGCAATTTTATGATGATTTTTTCTGCCATTGACCTCAATTTTATTTTCTTTCAGGTTTGACAATGCCTCATAGAGCTCATTCACCAGCGTAGACGTTTTCGTGAGTATGTCGCGCTGAGGAAAGGTCATCGTCTTTCCTTTTTTACCGAAAACCTCCTCCACACCAATGATGTTTTCGAGCAGAAAGTTTTGGTATGAAATCGCAGCTGGAAGGATTGTGTTGCGCGCCATATCAATCAAGATGTTCGCTTCAATCTGGCGATGCATCACATATTTCTCGTACTCTACTTCTTGCCTCGCTTCCATCTCTGCTGGATGAAGCACTTTCATTTTATCAAATAGATCTATGACTTCTTTCCGCCCCCAAACCGTTAAAGCTTCGGGTGTCGTTTTTAAATTAGACAGACCTCGCTTCTTCGCTTCTTTTAACCATTCATCTCCGTAGCCATTGCCTTCAAATCGGATGTTTTTGCTTTGCTTAATGAGGACTTGGAGCTCTTTTAAGATTGACTCGTCTTTTCCTACTCCTTTGCTTATTCTTTTGTCAACTGACACTTTAAATTTCTCAAGTTGTTCGGCAACGATCGTATTTAACACCGTCATCGGCAACGCACAATTGGCAGAAGACCCCACAGCTCTTAACTCAAATTTATTCCCCGTAAAAGCAAATGGTGAGGTTCTGTTTCGATCCGTATTGTCAAGCAATGCTTCGGGAATCCTTCCTATTTCTAACTTAAGTGCTGTTTTGTCAGCAGGCGTTAATTTACCGTGCTTGATGTTCACCTCTAAATCATCGAGCAGTTGACTTAACTGAGTTCCGATAAATGCAGAAATGATCGCAGGAGGTGCTTCTTGTGCGCCCAAACGGTGATCATTTCCAACGCCAGCAAAACTTGCCCTTACAATGTCTGCATGGGTGTGGAGCGCAGCGAGGGTATTCACGAAAAAAGTCAAGAAACGCATATTTGACTTGGGATTCTTCCCAGGCTGCAAAAGGTTCACGCCAGTATTCGTACTCAATGACCAGTTGTTATGCTTGCCAGACCCATTCAATCCACCGAAAGGTTTTTCGTGAAGGAGAACTCGGAAATCATGACGTTGCGCAACAACCTCAAGAAGTTCCATTAACAAAAGGTTATGGTCATTTGCAAGGTTTGCTTCTTCATACACAGGGGCGAGTTCGAACTGATTGGGTGCAACCTCATTGTGTCTTGTAGTGACAGGGATTCCCAGTAGATGGGCTTCAAGTTCAAAGTCCTTCATAAAGGCACTAATTCTTTGAGGAATAGAACCGAAATAATGGTCATCTAACTGCTGCCCCTTTGCAGGCTGAGCGCCAAACAAGGCGCGTCCCGTCATCGATAAATCGAGACGTGCCGCAAACAAAGCTTTGTCGACTAAAAAATACTCTTGCTCCCAACCCAGTGAAGCATTGACTTTGGTAATGTTTTTATCAAAGTACTGGCACACAGACGTTGCTGCAGTATCAATCGCAGAAAGCGCCTTTAACAAAGGCGTTTTGTTGTCGAGCGCAAACCCCGTGTAACTGATAAAAATTGTAGGAATACATAACGTCTCTCCCCAAACAAATGCAGGAGACGTAGGATCCCAAAGCGTGTAACCACGGGCCTCGAACGTATTTCTAATCCCTCCACTTGGGAATGACGATGCATCTGGCTCTTGTTGAACCAAAAGAGACCCATCGAATTTCTCAATCGCACGACCATCACCAGTGGGCGCAATGAAACTGTCATGCTTTTCTGCTGTCGTTCCCGTTAAAGGTTGAAACCAATGCGTATAATGTGTTGCGCCACGTGAAATAGCCCACTCTTTCATTGCTGAGGCGGTCTGATCTGCGACCTTCCTGTCAACAGGAGTACCATCGTCCATTGCTCTTAGAATACCTTCATAAGCCTCATCAGGAAGGTATGAACGCATGACAAACTTGTTGAACACATTCTCACCGTAATAGGTCGAGATTTTATTGTCAGGACGTTTGGGTAGTTTCGGCTTGCGGTCTAGCACATCGTGCATGACCTGTTGGCGATTTAGGCTCATCTAAAAATGTTTAAAGCGTGTAGACTTAAAATATTGAAATCAATACACAAATTTACACCATTAAAGAAGATGAGTATTCAAAAAGAGCCGAAAAGTAATTCACACCCCCTCAACAGTGGGGGTGATAACTTGACTTACTTATTTTTACAACGAAACACCCCTCTATTCTCGAATAATCCAATTAATTATTCTGTTTTCACGATCATATACCTCTAAGCTGTACATCCCACTCGCATAGTCAGACATATCAAAAGACAACAACAACCCATTTGAAGGTCTGAAAGTTCCCGACTGAAGTTCTTTTGCCATTGCATTTCTCAGTACCCATTCAACTTCCGAATCGAACCCTTCAAGTCTTGCACGGACAGCTCCCTGAGCTGGATTTGGAAAGACCGTTACTTCGGAAGTGGCGCTGACAGGAACAATATCTTCCACATCTGAAATCAAATTCGTCTCGAAACGAAACGCCTGAGATATTGACTTGCCAAAATCAGCCTCAAGTGTGGCAAAATTTCCACCAGCCACTTTTTTAAATCTGACATATCCGCTGCCGTCACTGTTTGCCCAGAATGACAATCCATCGTCACCATAGTCAAGAACTGTAAATCTGTAACATCCTGAATTGAGCTCGATTGTGTCACGATATATTGTATTCGCCTCGGTATACCCCCGTTCCCAAATGACATTTTGATTCCTATCTGTGAGCGCGACTGTCGTTTCATAGGGTGCGTTATTTGTTTTTGTCCAAACGATGATTCTGTTGTCATCTAAGTCATTGTACGCCCAAGTCGGTGGACGGCGAAATGACGTGTGCGCTGTTCCATTTGATGGCTCCTCATCAGCTTCCAGCATCAGATCCACTGACACTTGGAACGCCAAAAGGTCTTCATCATCTCCTTCAGTATAGGCGGCGGCATCATAAGGAAGGGTGACTGACACTGTTTCTAAAAACTGAAGGGGAACTTCAGGAATGTATAAATGGGTCTGAGGCTCCTCTCCAGCAACACCATAAGTAAACAGACATTGCGCAAGGGGCTCGGAACCGTTATTTCTAATCAGCACAACTGGATTTTCACATACAGGATTCCATCTTGAGAGAACTTTCCGATCGTTGGGGGAGAGAATATCCATGAGTTCAACATCGTGAGACATGTTGGGTGCAGAATAGGATATGATTTGGCCTTCCATGCGGTAGTTTCCAAATGGATCATCTGTGACATCATATTCAACTTCAAAAGTGCTCTGACCCACAACCCATGGCGTAAGCTCAAAGCGTTGGGTGGCTACAGGGGCACCTGGGCACCACGCAGCCCGGTCATAAATCCAAGTTCCGCCTTGAGGGTAAAGCGGGTTGTCAGCACATTCCTGCATAATCTCCCAGCTCCAATGCTCGGTAGAATCTACAAGGACGCTGTGGGTGTTGTAACAGAACTCCCCACAGTTATTCCCTTGACCGAAGCCATGACCGCTCGCCCTTGTGACAAGTCGAAACATTTCTTCATTTGGCGCGACGGTATACTGATGACTTTGAACATTGTCATCCCATGCATTTAGATTATACGTGCCATTCCAAAACGCCTCGACGTTAATCACATCTCTGGGTGGAGTCCCTTCAATAAACGCGAATTTTAAATCAAGTAGTTCTTGCCAGTTTCCACATTCAAGCTCTACGCTGTCTCTTAAAAGCGGCAAATAATCTGTCACATCGTAGATCCAAGTCCACCCATCATCTCCCAAAGACAAATTGATACCATAGGGCGTAATATATCTTCCCAGTTCGTATCTGTCGATCACATCATAAGGGACACCGAAATAATTGAGTTCAACATTTGTGTACGCCACGGCCTCTCCTTCAATCGCGTATGTCGCAAGTGTATCACCCAACGTATCGTAGGTCACCTGAAGAAGGTCATGCGGCCATCCATATGCGATATCTGACCATTCAACATCGTTCCCGACCACGGCCCAAGTGCTCACACTTACAGGCGGTATCGGTTGGGCATAAGTGTGCGTTACAGATTCTGATGTACTCTCAAATGCAGATTCATCCCCTTGCGTAAATTGCAATGCGGGCTTGAGAGATCCTGCATCACCACCTGGGATTTCAGGATTCAAGAATAAATCTTTTGCGCGATACTTAATCCTTCCGGCATTGCCGAAACAATACCCACCATAAGGTGAATCGTTTTCGGAATCCTCAAACGCACCATTCGCACCATTAAAATTAAAAACGGCCGCCAAGTTTGAAAGTTGAGGATGGTTTTGCACATCAGAAAAATACATCCCTTCAGAGATTTCCTCCTCTGTGAGCGCCACACGCCAAATCCTGAAATCATCTACTCCACCTCTGTAGCTGTTATTGTCATTAAAAGCTGCGCCTAAAAACATCTTGGAAATTTCTCCAAACGCATTATCCTTGTCTATGCCTTCATGCCAAACTGCACCATTTCTATAAATCCTCATAATGCCCGTTTCAGCATTTTTTGTGAACGCCCAATGCGACCATGAACCTTCAAACTCATCCTCACCAGACTGCTTGTCTATTCTATCGTACCCTCCATCATACCCCGCATCCCAATAGATTCTAGAGTTGCTCCAAGGCATGTGCACATTCACCTCTCTTTGGTTATTTGAATTGACACCCTCAAATAGAGATGTGTTTGCTGGCAACCAATCCGAATCTCCTTTAAGCCAGCATTCTAATGTCACTTCAGACGAAATCTCACTTAAAGAATCTACAGCAATTTCCATTTTATCTCCGCCATCAAATCCAATATACCCTCCCGTTAAATTGTAAAGAACAACTTGACCTGGAGACGTAACCGCATCACAGACATCTCCCACGAGTCCTTCAAAAGACATACTCACGCTCAAATCAGAGATTCCATCAAAAACGATTGCTTCACTCAAATCCATGATTAACATCCCTGAAGCAGCGGTGGGGAATTCATAGACTGTCATCCATTCATTGTCGGACCACCGACATTCCAGCGTCAACAAATCAGCCTCAATCATACCCACTGGCAATGAGATCCTTCGGATGCTTACGTCGGTCTCTACGCCCATTTCGATTAATTCTTCAGCAGACCAAATCATTTCAATCCGCTTGCCTTCAGAACTTGACATGAGGAGGTCAGTCGATACCGCACCATTTACAATACTTGTTGTAGTCGCACCGACTTCACTTAGAACAGACCGAGAATATCCAGTCAAAACTGTGTCAAAAGGCGTCCCTCCCGAAGGCATAAAAACAAGCGAATCAACCTCGAAATCTAAGTTGTTAATTCTATACAATGGGTGCGTCAAATTCGCAGAATCCAGCAACCCTGTATGGTCAAAAAGGTAGTTATAAGTGAGGTAATCCCACTCGCCACAAGCATATCCCGCACCTCCAGCTGTTCCTTGTTCAAAACACTTGAGCTTGTGGTACATCAAAACTTTCCGATATTCCACGCCATTGTCCGATTCCGGGAAATCAAACCACCTTCTGCCCGGACTGTCATAGTTCGTCTCAGGGTTATTTTGCGCTTCCCAAGTGTAGGTAGAAACCCAAGTTGTATCTCCTTGCGCACTTACCAATGATGGAATCATTCCGATCACAAATAAAACAACACTGAGAGAAATGATTACGCGCAATTGATTTTTCATTTGGATAAAGTTAGGTTATTCTCCCAGGATAAATTTCTAGCGCCCGTCGAATGCAAGCGATTGCCTTCTCAAGAACGGGGATGTCTAAGACATACGCCAAACGCACTTCGTCTTCTCCCGCTCCAGGCGTTGAGTAAAAGCCGGAAGCTGGTGCCATCATTACGGTATCGCCATCAAGATCGAACTCCTCCAGCATCCATTGACAGAATTTATCACCACTGTCAATCGGCAGTCTACAAATTGCATAAAATGCACCTCCGGGCTCTGGACACAAAACGTGTGGGATTTCATTTAATCCTTTGACTAAAAAATTTCTTCTGGCGACATATCTGTTTCTCACCTCTTCAAAGTATGAATCAGGCGTAAGAAGTGCCGCTTCAGAAGCAATTTGGCCTAGTGTGGGAGGTGAAAGACGGGCCATCGCAAACTTCATTACAGTCGCGCGCAATTCTGCATTCTTTGTCACAAACGCACCCACTCTGGCGCCACACATACTGAATCTCTTGGACACAGAATCGATCATGATTGCATTCTGCGCGAGACCTTTTAAGTTCATGACCGACCCCGCAACTTCATCTCCATAACAGAACTCTCGGTAGACCTCATCTGACATCAGATACAAATCGTTTTTCAGGCACAGTTTTGCAAGCGAATCGATCGCCTCAGGGGCATACACCTTGCCTGTGGGATTTCCTGGATTACAAATCAATATCGCCTTGGTTTTCGATGTGATCACCGCCTCAAAATCTTCCATTTGAGGAAGGGAAAAACCGTCCTCTATGACCGCTGTTACAGGAATGACTTTCAATCCCGCCATATGCGCAAAACTGTTGTAGTTCGCATAAAACGGTTCTGGAATAATGACCTCATCTCCTGG
>JAPKBK010000057.1 GCA_028823435.1 Flavobacteriales bacterium | reverse complement strand
GGCTCGTTTTCTAAATCAGAAATACGACCTGGTAATCTAAGCTTCATCTTTACATCGTTAAGTGCTGTTTTCGTTTGCTTTTGACGTTCTGCAAAGGCCTTTTTATTTTGTTCTTCCCTTTCAGCGTTATTGATGACATCCTCACTTTCCTTCTCTGAAGGAGAACTGAATGTTTCATTTGCGGTTTTTTCCAAAGGCGCATCATCTAGATTATGAATAATAAATTCATCATCTTCTATGGTGTTTTCTGAAATAGATTGCGTTGCTTCAGGTACTGCAGTATCTGGTGAAGTGCCAAACAAATCTGAGTATTGTTCCTCTAAATTTAATTCTGTATCCTCCTTTTCTTCTACTATAAATGGTTCATCACTCGCTTCAGGTACAGATTTGATGCTCGGTTCAACTTCAGTTTCTTCAATATTAGCAGGTGTAATACAATCTACAGGCGCAGTTACCTCGTTTGATTCATCCCCTAAGTTATAGATGATGCTTTTTCGTTCTTTTTGTTCCGACCCCGTTTTTACTTCATGCGCTTCAAAGCCTGTTGCGATAACTGTGATGCATATATCTTCTTCCAACTGGTCATCCATCGCATAACCCCAAATAACTTCTGCGTTTTGGCCTGCAGCCTCCTGAATGTAATCCGTGATTTCCATGATCTCATCCATCAGAATCTCCTCATTTCCCACTGTGATATTAAGCAATACATGTTTTGCTCCAGTGATGTCATTGTCAT
Organism: Flavobacteriales bacterium; assembly: GCA_028823435.1. Lineage (GTDB taxonomy): Bacteria > Bacteroidota > Bacteroidia > Flavobacteriales_D > Sanyastnellaceae > UBA974. The sequence goes on along the minus strand of JAPKBK010000057.1, from coordinate 8,492 downwards.
TCAACAGAGGGCTTTCTAATGCTGCAATAACAGCATACTTTGAGCGACCTTCTCCAGAGGCCATTCCCGACCCCATAATCGCATTGCCACTCTGACGCATGACCGTATTTACATCGTTCATATCGACGTTGATTTCTCCTGTACGCGTAATCACCTCAGCGATGCCCTTTGCTGCGATACACAATACTTGGTCTGCATTCTTGAATGCTTTACGCAATGTTTGGTTTCCGTAAAGCTCTCTCAGTTTGTCATTTCTGATGACGAGTAAGGTGTCCACAGAATCTCTCATGTTATTAAGTCCACTGTCGGCTTGGTTTGATCTCTTTTTCCCTTCAAATTTGAAGGGGATTGTAACAATACCTACTGTCAGTATCCCTAAGTCACGACATGCCTGTGCGATGACGGGGCCTGCTCCGGTTCCGGTTCCTCCTCCCATCCCGGCCGTAACAAACACCATCTTTGTGTCGGCTCCAAGTAAATTCGTAAGGTCCTCTAAGTTTTCTATTGCAGCATTCTTCCCAACTTCTGGAATAGACCCTGCACCTTGTCCAGAAGTAAGCGTGGATCCAAGTTGAACTTTCAATGGAACATTACTCACGTCAAGGGCTTGTGCATCTGTGTTACAGACGATAAAGTCCACCCCTTTAATTCCTTGTTCAAACATTGTATTAACGGCGTTTGATCCGCCTCCTCCAACACCAATTACTTTGATGGGATTGTTAGATGATTTAGGTAGTGCAAATTGCATATTGTAGCTATTTAAGGGTGGGGACTATTGTTCTTCTTCTTTCTCAAACCAATCTTTAATATTCTTCACGAAATCTTCCATGAATCCTTGGCGACGTTTAACGTCAGGTTGGATCTTTGTTTTAATCGAAGCAGCGCTTTCACTTTCTTCATAACCACGGATTACAAGACCGACACCAGTGGAGAATGATGGGATATTCGTATCTCTCGGTGGCTCGTGTAGATGTTCATTAGGGTATCCCACTCTGCAGTCCAGTCCAGTATGGTATTGAAATAGCTGTGTGATGTGTCTCAATTGGCTTCCACCTCCCGTAACAACAATACCGCCGATCAATTGATCGCCTAATCCTGATGCCTTTATTTCGTAGTGTACATGTTCGATTATTTCGACCATTCTAGCCTCAATGATACTCGCTAGATTTCTCAAAGAAATTTCTTTCGGTTTACGTCCTTGTAACCCCGGGATGCATACGAGCTCATTGTCCTTCATTTCTTGTGCAAGGGCTGAACCAAATTTACATTTAAGTTTTTCAGCCTGTTTGCTCATAATGTTACACCCTTGGCTGATGTCACTACTTATGACTTTTCCTCCAAATGGAATTACAGCTGTATGTCTTATTATTCCATCTTGAAAAATAGCAATATCTGTTGTGCCACCCCCGATGTCAACCAATGCAATGCCAGCTTCTTTTTCTTCTTCTGTAAGCACAGATGAGGACGAGGCCAATGGTTCAAGAACAAGTTGGTCGATTTCTAATCCTGCTTTTGTAATGCACTTGTAGATATTTCGTGCCGCGGCGATATCTCCAGTAATGATGTGGAAGTTTGCCTCCAAACGAATGCCAGCCATTCCTACGGGATCTTTGATTCCCGGCTCACTGTCCACCGTAAATTCTTGAGGTAGTACGTGGAGTATTTGTGCCCCTGGAGGCATGACTAACCTTCGCATATCTTCTACGAGGGCATTGATGTCTGCTTGGCGAATTTCATCATCTAGATTTTCTCTCGTAATCATGCCTCTGTGCTGAAGGCTTTTGATGTGTTGACCCGCAATACCTACATTCACAACTTTTATTTCCACTCCTGAATCTTCCTCAGCAGCTTGCACAGCGAGCTTGATGGATTGAACAGTCCTTTCAATATTTGAAACAACCCCACGAGAAACGCCTACAGAATCACTTTTCCCATAACCCAGTATTTCGATTTTACCATGTGCAGTTCTTTGGCCCACAAAACATGCAATTTTCGTAGTCCCTATATCTAGACCGACGATTATTTCAGGGTCAGTTGATTGTAAATCTTTTTCCATGGGTGTCGTATTGCGGTAATTAGTAGGCATGTCGTTTCGCGATTACTTGATCCTTGTAGCTCAAATCAATGCGTGAGTAGTTTTTTAAGTTCCCTGACTTTATTTGGGCTCTGTAAAAAGTGATTAAATTTCTACGTTGAACTTCGGGTTCTTGTTCCAAACCAAGTAATACCCTTGATCCTATTCTAGGTACCAGTTCTAGTCCCCCCTTTTTGTCAACGATGATTTGGTCTATTAAGGCAGTCCAAAACGCATCTCCGTCTGTCGCATCAATGAACGCAGTCCCTTTAAGCGCATCCTCATAGCTATTTGCATGTATAATTGGCACTCGGGCAGTGAATTGCTCGTCGAGATACATGTACTTGTCCTGCTCATCGATATAATAGTCGCCTTCTAATTCAGAATGTACCCTTGCTTTGGGATTCCTTTGTGTGAGATTTAGATGTAATTCTCCATCAAGGGTGGGGTAAATATTTGCTGATAGAACAGAAGGGATGAGCATGATATGCTCATAAATTTCATAAAGAGGTATGTTTTTTTCTATCAATCCAATGACTGGCCCGTAGGTGTCAAGATGTTCACGTACTCTTAAGGGCGTTAAGAACTGCGTTCCCTCAGCCCCCACAATGTTTATTTCAATTGAAGTAATACGTTTCTCAGCTTTATCAATTGTCGCAAAACCTAACAAAACCAATATGCCCCCAAGAATAAGGGAAATACTGAGGATCGTTGCTGTGCTGTTTTTCATTTTGATTCAGGCGTATGTTGAACTCCATTTCTTGAGGGAGGGGACGAGTAAATCTATATCTCCTGCTCCTACAGATAAAAGAACATCTACTTGGTGTCCCTTTAAGTTATCGAAGATGGTATTTTTCGTTGAAGTTTCAGCGTGGGGGTGCGATATCTTTTCAAACAGAGATTGTGTATTGAAACCGTCTATTCTGTTTTCTCTTGCAGCGTATATGGGGAGCAATATTAACCTGTCTGCTTTATTCAATTCTACACGGAACCCTTCTTGCTGATCTTGTGTTCTTGAAAATAAATGAGGTTGAAAAATCACTGTTAAATGTCTTCCTGGGAAATGCGTTCTAACCGCTTCGATTGTTTTTTTAAGTTCAGTTGGATGATGTGCATAGTCATCAATATACACAGATGTGGATGTGTTTGTATGTATTTGGAATCTCCTGTAAATGCCTTTAAATGAGGCTAATCTGGATTTTATTGTGTCCGTTTTTACACCGGCGTTATATGCTAATGCAGATGCGGCAACAACATTTTCTAGATTGTGCAACCCCATCATATTGATGGAGACATTTTTCAATACTGATTCTTTGTTATTCAGATTTAAATCAAATTTTAAACCTGATGTCGACCCATCAATGTGAGAGGCTGAATGAGTGAGTTTTAAACCGGATTGTTCAATTCCATATGTTTCCAGATTTGCCCTTTTGTCAAATTTTTGTGCAATTTCATGACAAACAATTAATTTCTCCTTCACCTTATCTGCGAAAATCTCAAATGCCTCTACAAAACGTTCTTCATTTCCGTAGATATCCAAATGATCAGGATCTAGAGATGTAATTACGGCATGTGTGGGATTAAGGCTATGAAAGCTTCTGTCGAATTCGTCAGCTTCAACGACAGTCCATTTTGCTTTGCTTGACCAGTAAAAATTACTTTTTGTATTTGCTGAAATCCCTCCTATGAAAGCATTACATCCATTTTCTGTCCCTGCTACGATATGCGCAAGTATCGCTGTTATTGTTGTTTTACCGTGTGTGCCAGCAATCGCTAAAGTAGGCTTGTTCTCAGTAATTTGTCCGAGAAATTCTGACCGCTTGATGGCCTTGTGTCCAGCGTCTTTTAAATGGATTAAATGCGGATGACTTGAAGATATTGCGGGTGTGGTGATCAAGAGAAGCTTGCCTGATTCGATATTCACAGCTTCCGGGATAGCGCGCTCTGAAAGCTCATAATTTACATGCACTCCTTCCTGTTCAAGTTTCTCTGTGAGGCTGGTTTTTACTTTGTCATATCCATAAACCTCGCATCCGCTTTTCAGCAAGTATCTTGCAATTGCACTCATTCCTGCACCGCCTACTCCTATCAGATATGCCACTGAGGGAATCATATTTATAGATTTAGAAGTTTCTCTACCTCATCTACGATGATGACAGATGCATTGGGCCGAGCAGCGGTTTTAAGTGCGGTCACCATGGCTTCACATTTTTCTTGATCTAACAGCAAGTCTTCTAACTTCACTCTAAGTTTCTCTATGACATCACGATCCTCTAAAAGGATAGATGCGCCTCTTTTTACGAGGGACAATGCATTCTTTGTTTGGTGATCTTCTGAAACGTGAGGTGATGGAATAAGGATTGTCGGTTTTGCAACTAAGGCAAGTTCAGAAATCGACATCGCTCCAGCTCGACTTGCTATGATATCCGCCGCTGCATATGCCAAATCCATTCTGTCTATAAAACCCAAACATCTTACCGAGCTTGCGATTTCTGGATATTTCTTTTCGAAATCTGTTAACCAGGCCGTGCTCTCCTCTAAGAAACGTGCGCCACATTGCCAAATAACAGCGTAGGGTAGGCGTTGTTTGCTTGGTTCTAACGAAGCGTAATGTTCGAGTACATTCTTTACCGCGGCATTCATAGACTTTGCACCAAGGCTTCCCCCCATAATGAAAATAATGGGGGTGTCATTCTTGAAGTTGAAATGTGCGCAGGATTCTGATTTAGGTGGTGTGTGTTGTGAGTCAGCGAGTTTCAAAACACTTGATCTGAGTGGATTCCCTGTTTCTACGATGCGTTCTTTTGGAAACCACCGTTCTAAACCGGGGAATCCGGCACATACTGTTTGTACTTTATTTGCGAGTATTCTGTTTGTAATCCCCGGGAACGAATTTTGTTCTTGAATTAACGTAGGGATTCCTTTTTTTGAAGCTCTATATAACAAGGGTCCACTGGCAAACCCACCCACGCCTATCACGATTTGAGGTTTGTATTTGCGGAGTAGTCTTCCAGCTTTCATGAGGCTACTTATAAGTTTAAATGGAAAGCTGAGGTTTTTCAGGCTGGTTATTTTACGTTCAACCCCACTGATCCAAAGTCCCTCTATTTCATATCCTGCAGCAGGTACTTTCTCCATTTCCATTCTCCCTAACGCACCTACAAATTTGATATCTACATCGGGGTTTCTGCGAACGATTTCATCTGCAATTGCAAGGGCAGGATGTATGTGTCCGCCAGTCCCACCTCCCGAAATAAGTACACGTTTAATTTTTTCTGAAGATGTAGGCTTTGTATTCATTGTTTTTTATTGAGCATGGGTGCTCTACTCACAGCCAAGATCATTCCTATTGAGAGGCAAGTGAATATGAGTGATGTGCCACCGTAGCTTACAAGTGGAAGTGGTTGACCTGTAGTTGGGAATAGTCTTACAGCAACCCCCATATTTATGAGTGCCTGTACAGTAATAAGCAGACTTAACCCCATTGCCAGATAACTGCCAAATGGCCTGTCACATTTCCGTGCAGCTTGAATGCTTCTGAATAACAATATAAAATATAACAAAGCCAATCCTACACCTCCAATGACAGATCCCCATTCTTCGATGACAAATGCGTAAATCATATCTGAGTATGGATGTGGCAAGAAATTCCTTGATGTGCCACTGCCAGGTCCTGATGGCAAAAGCCCGCCACGATGAATCGCGACTTGGGCAAGATCTATTTGATAATCTTCATCTGAATTTTTATTTGTTTCCAGTCCAGTCGACTGATGAAACCCAGCAAATTGTTCGATACGATTCACCCATGTTTCGCTTCGAGGTATCAAGTTTGGCGCAGCTTTACTCACCCCATAAATAGTGAATCCACCCACGATAATTAAACCAAATATTGACGCCATGCCTTTAAAAGGAACGCCACCTACAAAGAGCATCCCCAGCGCAACAACCCCTAAAAGTGCCGCTGTAGAAAAGTCCGCAGGAAGAATAAGTCCACACACCAAACCTATTCTAATTAGCATTGGAAAAACCTCACCTTTAAAGTCATTTAACCTTTCCCTTCGAACATGTAATTCCTTTGCCAGCCAAAGCACCAAACCTACTTTTGCGAAATCAGATGTTTGGAGCGTGAGCCCTATAAAGGGTACTTTGAGCCAACGCCGGGCTTCGTTAATGTCAGAGCCAAAGATGAGGGTGAGCACAAGCGCCAATACTGCAAAAACCAGCACAACATTAGCGATTCGTGCAAAGTATTTATAATGCACTTTATGTACAACATACATGATCACGAGACCCAACATTAAGAGACTCCCTTGTTTCATAAGGAACCTCAGGGAGTCGCCATTTGCTTTATAAGCAAGTGACGATATTGCGCTGTAGACTGATAGCAGAGACCAAACACTAAGAATTAGTGCGATCATCCAAATCACTTTGTCGCCCTCGAGTCGCCCTCGAATAGTATGTACCCAATTAGCCATGTAGGATTAAAGTCCCTTTACAGCGTTCTTAAATTTGTTACCTCTCTCTTCATAGCTCCCGAAAATATCGAAGCTCGCACACGCAGGAGAAAGCAATACAGTTTCATTAGGCATCCCCAAGTCATACGCGATTTGAACCGCTTCTTCTGCACTCTCCGCCATGTGTACTGTGTCGACTTTGGAAGAGAATGTCTCAATGAGTTTTGAGTTGTCCTTTCCCAAGCAAATAAGGTGTTTCACCTTTTCTTCTACCAGCGGTAAAAGATCTCGGTAGTCGTTTCCTTTGTCAACTCCTCCAGCAATCCAGATCACAGGAGTCTTCATGCACTCCAGTGCATACCAAACGCTGTTGACGTTTGTGGCTTTGCTGTCGTTAATGAATCTAATGCTGTTAATCGTTGCGACGTATTCCAGCCGGTGTTCGACACCTTCAAAATGCGTTAAGCTTTCACGAATTCCTTCACTGCGGAGTTCTAAAATTCTACCTGTAACACTAGCTGCCATCGAGTTGAACAGATTGTGTTTGCCTTGTAGGGCAAGTTTTTGAATGGTCATAGAAAATGGTTTTTTATGGGGTGTATGTATTGTAAATTCTTTTTTTTTATTGGTGAGTCCTGCATGAAACATCTCTTGATCTATCAAATCTGTCTGAAGAGATTTTATAGATGAGACAGGTGCGAGACTTGCTTTTGTGCCTTTGTTTGAGATCAGTTTTTCAATCTCATTGTCGTCTGAATTGTAAACGAGGAAATCTTTTTCTGTTTGGAATTGCGTAATCTTCCATTTTGCCGCCGCATAGTTTTCCATTTTATACGCGTACCTGTCAAGATGATCAGGCGTGATGTTTAGTAGAACCGCGACATCTGGTCTAAATGATGTGGTACCGTCCAGTTGGAAGCTGCTGGCTTCCACAACAGTGACGTCCGCATCTGTTTTTCTTTCTGCCAAATCCCTCGCCCAGCTCGGCCCAATGTTGCCGACACACGTTGCATTTATACCCGCATCCGTCAGCATTCGATGAATCATAGCCGTCGTCGTCGTCTTTCCGTTCGCTCCTGTAATCGCAATAACTTTTCCAGATGCATGCCTGCTGGCAAATTCAATTTCGCTAATTATTTCAGCGCCGTTTTTCTTGAGATTGATGACTGTCGGCGAAGAGTCTGGTATTCCAGGACTCTTAATCACGGTTGTAAAAGTCGGCCAGTTTTCAGGTGTATGTCCTCCTGTTTCGTAGGCCACTCCAGCTGAATCTAACTCGCCAATAAAATGTGCTTTCCCCTTTCCACCTTCGCTCACATATGGTATATCGCCGAGAGCGAGAGCAAGCTTAGCTGCTCCCACACCGCTTTCCCCGGCACCAAGTATGAGTATTGATTGAGACATTTGTTTTATTTGACTTAGCGAACTTTGAGTGTGACAATTGTGATAACAGCGAGTAGAATTCCGACAATCCAGAACCGAGCAGTGATTTTCGATTCATGAATATTTTTTTTCTGATAATGATGATGTAGCGGAGACATCAAGAAGATTCTTCGGCCTTCACCATATCTTTTCTTGGTGTATTTGAACCACCCCACTTGCAAGACCACGCTGAGATTTTCAATTAAGAAAACGCCACACAACACTGGGATGAGAAGTTCTTTTCTTATGCAGATGGCAAAAGCCGCAATGATTCCTCCCAGAGCGAGTGATCCTGTATCTCCCATAAAGACTTGCGCTGGATACGAATTGTACCATAGAAAGGCAACGCATGCTCCGACAAATGCAGCACTGAACACCACGAGTTCTTCCGATCCAGGGATATACATGATATTGAGATACTCTGCGATCAATGTATTAGAGCTTACATATGCAAGAATGGCCAGTGTAATCCCAATAATTGCACTTGTGCCTGTCGCTAATCCGTCCAAACCATCCGTGAGGTTTGCACCATTTGACACAGC
>JAPKBK010000284.1 GCA_028823435.1 Flavobacteriales bacterium | reverse complement strand
TGTTACAAATCGTTCTTCTCTTAAAATCTGAAGCAGGGTCTCAAGTTCAATATCGAAGCGTGGCTTGAGAGGGACTTTGCCTGATTTCAAATCTCGCCGGCTCGTTTTTGACAGATTACGACGGTACGTAACAAACGACGCTCCATACTCACGCGCACGGATGAAGTGATCATAAAAAACTTGCTCTACGCCCATTCTAGATTGGGGAAACCTGATTTTTTGAGCATCGCCCCAATTGCTCTGCTTTACATTTTCGCCAAGTGCAAACTTGATAAAAGGAGTCGCATCCTCGTACAATAAATCAGTAGGCTTAGAACCCCATCGGAACTTGATCACTGCGCTTTGACCCCCTATCGGGTTTGCCGACCCATGAAGAAGTTGAGCACAGGTTACGCCTCCCGCAAGTTGCCTATAGATATTTACATCTTCACTATTTAAGGAATGACCAATCCAAACCTCAGCACTGCTTGCCTGAGTGGCCTCATTGACGCCTCTTTCAATCGCAATATGAGAATGTTCATCTATGATACCAGGCGTAAGGTGCATCCCTCTGCCATTGATTTCTTCTGTTTCAATATTTGCCCCGATGAATTCGTTCACATTGAGTCTCGACCCCACAGCAGCAATTTTACCCTTGTAAAGGAGTACATCTGTGTCGTTTAAAATGCCATCATTTTCACATGTCCAAACTGTCGCTCCTCGAATGACAACTGCCTTCTCCGAGACTACAGTTGAAGGGTTTTTCGGCGAGCCATACGCAGTAAAGGGATAGAATACTTCCCCGACCGATTCTGGAGTGGCGTCCTCAATGCGCGTTGAGTCAGTCACGGACTTGCTGTCTTGAGAATCCACTTTTACAGCACTCCACGAAGCCCAAGTTCCATCTGACATCTGAGCAGAACCCTCCCAAATCCTGCTGTCCATCCAAACATTACCTGTAAGTCTCAGCGGCCCCGTTTCTGAATCGAATCCAAGGACAACTGTTCTGTTGTCAAGCGTTATAGATACTTTTCTCTTCGTTGTATCATTCATTACTTCTTCTGCTTTCCAGCCTTCTGTTACCGAGATATGCTTCAGTTCATCGCCATAACCTCCAAAAGAGATGTCGTATTCTCCTGAGATATCTACAGCATTCCGATCAAGCATGATTGTAGGGCTTCCACTGACCCAATGCTCGATCAGTTTCGTCTCGGAATTAAATAAAGGACCATCTGCGACAATGATGTTTGCTTTAAGTCCTGGTTTAATCATTCCGACAAGGTCTGAAACGCCGAGTAACTTTGCTGGAACTTCTGTCATGGCACGCAAAGCAACATCAATAGGCAAGCCTCTATCTACAGCTTGACGAACTGCAGGAAGAAACTCGGATGGACTTTTTAATCCTTCTGCCGTCAGGCAGAACTTAATCCCAGCAGAATGAAGAATGGCGGCATTGCTTGGCGCGAGTTCCCAGTGCTTGAGTTCGGTTAAAGAAATAAATCGCGCAAGAAATGGGTCACTGAGATCATAGGGATTTGGATAATTAACTGGTACAATAACCGTCGCTCCGGTAGACTTTATTTCCTGAGCGCGTTGATAGCCATCGCCACCCCCTAAGAGAATGTAATCCAAATCGAACTCCTTCGAAAGGACGTCCGCGCGAAGCACATCCTTCCAGCTGCCCGCTGAGAAAATGACGGGTACTGTGGAATTTGAATTAAACGCCTCTAATGAGAGATTTGTTCCCCCAGCAAGATTGTCCTTTGCCGCTGAAGCGTACCACGAAGCATCGTGGTAGGTTTGGCGCAAAAGGGCGGTAGCTCCCATGAGAGAACTTGGATAAGATTGGCGAGAAGATCCCTTACGGAAACTCAAATGTGTTGTGGCGAGTGGAAGCAGCATCGCCTCACGGGCATCATCTACAGGCATAACAAGAGCCCCCGAACCCCGCACAATGCCATCTGGAACGTGTGTCAAGAGCGCGCCAAACCCAGCTTCACGAAGAGCCTTGGCTTCTTTGTCCTCGGGAATAAATTTCTCAAAGGCATCAATTTCTGGTCGGATGGCTTGATTCCAACCATAGGCGCCTTTAATATTCGTCTCATATTGAGGTGATCTAGACCACTCCGACGGCTTCACTTCTGGAAGACCATAGGACGAATGTAAGTCCACAAAAGACGGGTAAAGATGATATCCTGTGAGGTCCAAACGAAC
>JAPKBK010000283.1 GCA_028823435.1 Flavobacteriales bacterium | reverse complement strand
CCTTTCGTCAGGCATCTCTGTTTCGAGTCCTTTGGCGACACGGCTCCCCAACACAGTTCGTGGCTCTATTGTAAGCGCATAGCAGCTAATGTGATCAATCGGAAGCCCGAGGGCCATATCCACAGTTTGTTCCCATGCCAAGTCAAATTGAGGCAGCCCGTAGATGAGATCTATAGAAATCCGCTTAAAACCAGCCGCCTGGGCAAGCGCGACAGCTTCCAACGCTTCTTTGCCGCTGTGCTTTCGGTTCATCCACTTAAGTTGAGAGTCGCAAAACGACTGCACACCTATACTTAACCGATTGAAGCCCGCATTTCTCCACCCCTCTAAAGCTTCCTGAGTGACATCCTCTGGGTTGACTTCAATGGTGGTTTCTAGAAAAGCGTGGGTTTTAAAAGACGCAGAAATGGCTGACACAATGGCTTTTAAAGAATCGCCCGAGAGCACAGACGGCGTTCCTCCACCGAAATAAAGTGTTTGGAATTCAAGATTTCCCCACTCAGGATTTTCGCACCTTAACTCAACGTCTTTGAGCAGGGCGTCTACATAGGAATCCACTTTTAAGAGAGAGGTAGAAAAATGAAAATCACAGTAGTGACAAGCTGTGCGACAAAATGGAACGTGAACGTAGATTCCTGACATGGGTGCAAGGTCGGTGTGAACGGGGTTATCTTCGCGTTATGGCTATGGAAATTCGCTGGGAAAATAAAACGATAGAAGTACCTTCAAAAACACCCCCACTTTGGGAGTGGACGCGCTTGTCGGAAGGCACGTTTCGAGTAGCAATCCAAGGGAAGAGTTATCAAGTAGAAGCGATTGACGGCCCCGATTCTCTTGGTAACATGACAGTCCGGGTTGCAGGAATAGAGCGAGAAGTGAAAATACTGAATGAAAGAGCCCTGTTGTTAGATAAAATGGGGATGTTTTCGGGAGACACAAAAGCCGAACTACAATTGTGTGCACCCATGCCAGGAAAGGTACTGAGCGTCAAGGTTTCGCCGGGACAATCCGTGAAGCCAGGAGATGCGTTGCTGGTTCTAGAGGCGATGAAGATGGAGAATGTCATCAAATCTGCTGTGGAGGGGGTTGTAGAAGATGTCCCCGCTAAGCCAGGAATGGCTGTTGAAAAAGGAGAGCTACTGGTCGCTTTTGAGGCCTAAATGATTTCATAACTTTCGGGTATGCTAAATAAGCGAACGATTCCGTTGAGGAGTATGTATAAATTGACTGCTGTCGCACTTCTTTGTGCGCTTTCTGTGACACTTTTACCGGGCAAGCTTTCAGCCCAAACCTGTGACAACCCGATAGAGATATGTGGCAACGAGCCGACAACCATTGTGGACTTTGCGGACGTGGACTTCACGGGACTGGCCATCGATTCTTGTGTTACCGGAAGCTTTATGACCGTGATAGGTTTTCACACGACCTACCTAAACAGCAATGAAGGTGTCACGATTTCTATGACTGGCGTAGACTGTGCGGGCACGTTTCTGAGCGCACTTGTTGTAGAGCCAAATTTTTCAGACCCTTGTAACACCTCTCTGTATACTGCCGTTTCGAATTGTGAAAGTTCGTCAGAAGACTTTACGTTCACGACATCGGATCTGTTTGTAAATACGGACTATTTAATTTTAGTATCAATTGACACTGAGTCGCTCCCCTCGGCATGTGGGTTTGTGATTGAAGCGTATGGGGAGCCGCTTTCGATAGAGGCTTGTTGTCCAGCAAACATTGACTATCTGGAATCTACAACGCTTGAGGTACTGGGAGGCGATGGGGGGTTGGGATATGTTTGGTCTCCAGGCGAAACAGTGGACAATCCCACAGCGTACTCCGTAGTTGCAACGCCCAATACCACCACATCTTATCAAGTGACAGGTTTCGTGGAGCAATGCGAATACACAGATCAAGTCTTGGTGGTGGTGGGGACCGACATAGATGTTCCCAATGCATTTTCTCCAAACGACGATGGCATTAATGATTACTGGAAGATCACAGGTTTGTCCTCCTATACCAGATCCAAGCTTACGCTCTACGACAGGTGGGGCCAAGAAGTCTTTAGAAGCATCGCGTATCCTCAAGCCTGGAACGGAAAGAGGCGTTCAACTCAGGTTCCAGCAGGAACATATTACTACGTTATTGAATTAAATGAACCGGGCGTGGAATTGGATCCAATCACGGGCAATGTTGCGG
>JAPKBK010000056.1 GCA_028823435.1 Flavobacteriales bacterium | reverse complement strand
TATAAAAAAAAGAAAGGGAGGCATCGGCCTCCCTTTTTCTTATTCGTATCTTTGCGTCATCGATTCTCAAGTCCTAATCAACGAGGAGCAATTTGAGCTCATTCTCGACCGGCTCGCGCATCAACTGCTCGAGCATCATGATTTCACAAAAACTGACCTCATAGGTTTACAGCCAAGAGGGATCAGGCTGGCACATAGGTTGCAAGCAAAACTCTCTGTGTTACTTGACAACAAAGAGATTAGATGTGGCGAACTCGATGTGACTTTTCACAGAGATGACCTCAGGATGCATGACAAACCACTTGCGCCCCAACAAAATAAAATGGAGTTTCTTGTGGATGGAAGGAACGTTGTTCTGGTGGATGATGTCTTCTTTACAGGCCGAACCATAAGGGCAGGTTTAGACGCTCTTTTAGCATACGGGAGACCTGACAAAGTTGAATTGGCTGTTCTGATAGACAGAAGGTTCAGCAGAGAATTGCCAATTGAACCTACCTATATCGGAAAACAGATAGATAGCATTGTCGGCCAGCATGTCGTTGTGGAATGGAAAGAGGAGAATGAATCCGATTGTGTTTTACTTTTCAATTCAAAACCTGAATGAGTAAACTCTCAGTTAATCACCTGTTGGGAATTCGCGGAATGAATCGCGACGACTTGGAGCTCATTTTTAATACGGCTGCTGAGTTTAAAGAAGTTCTGAATCGACCCATTAGAAAAGTACCGTCGTTACGTGATTTAACAGTCGCAAATTTATTTTTTGAAAACTCTACCCGAACACGTTTGTCATTTGAATTGGCACAAAAGCGTTTGTCTGCTGACGTCGTCAACTTTTCAGCTGCCAGTTCATCTGTTAAGAAGGGGGAGACGCTTGTAGATACCGTCAACAACATCATTGCGATGAAAGTTGACATGGTTGTGATGAGACACCCTCACCCTGGAGCTATACATTTTCTTGCCGACAAAGTAAATACGACTTTAATTAATGCTGGAGATGGAACCCACGAGCATCCTACTCAAGCGCTTTTAGATGCATTTAGCATTCGAGAGAGATTTGGGGTTGATCTTGAGGGTAAAAAGATTGCGATCGTAGGTGATATTCGTCATTCAAGAGTTGCTTTGTCAAATATTTTGGCATTGAAGCTCTTAGGTGCACATGTTCGTGTTTGCGGTCCTGCGACATTGATTCCAAAGCACATGCGCGCTTTGGGAGTTGAAATTAGTCATGATTTTGATGAAACATTGGTGTGGGCTGATGTTGTTAACATGTTGCGTATTCAACACGAAAGGCAAGGGGATTCAAAATCGATACCCTACTTCCCGTCGATTCGGGAATATACTTTAAACTTCGGATTGACTGAAGACCGGCTGCAGAGGCTTGATAAACAGCTAACTATACTTCACCCTGGCCCAGTTAATCGGGGGGTTGAAATCTCAAGTGGGATCGCAGACAGTGACCACTCCTTGATTTTAGATCAAGTAGAGAATGGTGTTGCTACGCGAATGGCCGTGATGTACTTGTTGGCTAGGCGATAAGTTTCTTAAATTTTAATGCAAAAAATATTGTCAAACAGTTATATTTGACAAGAACACATCCAATACTATGAATTTCTCTATAGAACACCGCGACAATGTCGCAATCCTGACATCTAAAGTTGAAAAGCTAGATGCACTTCAAGCGCCTGATTTAAAAGCTCAGCTCGTCTTACTCGGCAAATCGGGAACCAAAAACATCATACTCGATTTGTCTGAATCGAGATACTGTGACTCAAGTGGTTTAAGTGCGGTTTTAGTTGGCAAAAGACTCTGTGGTGACGCAGGAGGTTCGTTTGTCTTATGCGGCTTACAGCCTAGTGTCGAAAAGCTCATTTCTATTGCGCAATTACATCGTGTCCTAAATATCGTCCCTACTGCAAAAGAAGCAGTAGACATGGTGTATATGGAGGTGCAGGAGAGAGAAGTTGGAAAAGAAGATTAATCGAATTATAAAAAACTAAAACAATGAACAAATTTTACTCCTTTTTTCTGGCAGTCGCTATCTCAAGCACTGCTTTCGGACAATGTGTTGCGGATTTTGATTTCGGCGAAGCGGGCTTCGGCGTGTCTCCTGACCCCACTCTAGATGAGAATTTTGTTTCAGGCGTTGTTGGGCAGGAATACATGGATGTCATTCATATTTTAATTCCAACTTATGCTTCAGATGTTGATGAAGCTTATCCTCCCACACTTCCTATTGATTCAATCAACCTTATTGAAGTCGTCATGACAGATGTTGTCACTAATGTGATATATACTCCAGAAGAATTGGGTTTAATGGTCGTGTGTAACAACAATGGTGATTCACCTGATCCATGCATGTTTCTAGGTGGACTTCAATACTGCGCCTCTATTGAGGGCACGCCCACAATTCCTGGTATCTATAAAATTGATTTATTGGTACTTGGTTGGTTAACAATTTTCGAGCCCTTTTCTGCAGAGTTTGCATATGCAGATTTCTCATTAAATATTCAATGCGATCTCATTGAAAATATCGCTACTACGGATTCTGACAGTGATTTAGGAACATTAGGAAGCATAGATGTGACTCTCGCTGAGGGAGTGGTTGCGACATCTTTTTCTTGGACTGATGCCGATGGAACTGTGGTTGGAACAGAGGAGGACCTTACAGACATTTCTCCTGGAATATATACGCTAACATTGGTCGCTGATGGTTGCACAAGTGTCTATGAAGGCAATGAAGTCATTGACACGGCTGCTGCTTGTACTCTTGCTGCTGACTATGTGATTGAAGGAGGTGGTATTGACGTTACAGTAACTGGCGCAGAAGGAGTCGCAACATTTTCTTGGACCGACATAGATGGAATCACAATTAGTTCAAGCGAAGATCTTATGGATGTTGTGGACGGAGAATACTCTCTGTTGATTACAGATGAAGATGGCTGTACCCTAGAGCTATTGGGTCTGTCAGTCGTAAAAGTTGAAAGCATCAATGCTTCTACACAATGGTCTGTTATACCCAACCCTACAAGTTCATCATTTTCGATTCAGAGTGATTTCCTTAACGATACACAGATCAGAGTTCTGGATGTAAGTGGAAGAGTCATTTTAACTGAATCACTTTCGCCAAATCAAATGTGGCGTGTCAATGATTGGAAAGAAGGCGTGTATTTTATTCAATTGGTGGGCAAGGTTGGAACGACAACACGTCGTTTGGTAGTACAGCACTAGTCAACTGAAACAGTGCGCAAATTTGATCTTACGATTTTGGGGTGTGGTGCAGCAGCACCCACCCCTTCTTTTTTGACGACATCTCAACTTGTCAATATCCATGACCACTTCATATTAATAGATTGTGGTGAGGGGTGCCAGCTTACATTACGCAAATTAAAACTCAAGTTCCAAAGGATTAAAACAGTTTTAATAAGCCACATGCATGCGGATCATGTCATGGGTTTGCCTGGACTACTTGCAAGCATGAATTTGCTGGGGAGAAAGACACCGATTGAAATATTTGGCCCAGAAGAACTAGAGAGCTTTGTAAGAACAATTTGGCATAAAACGGGAACCCACATAGACTTTCCAGTAATATTTAATGTCGTGGACTCCTCAAAGCCTTCACTGTTGCTCGAAATGAAAAGCTACAAAATAGAAGCATTTCCCACAAAGCACAGAATACCCACGTGTGGGTTTAAAATTGAAGAACTGAAAGGGAATTGGAATTTAAAACCCGAAACAAAAGCGTTGTTTAATTTGAGTTACCACGAAATAAACCAGCTTAAGAAAGGAGAGTCTATTAACAGAAGGGGTGGGGTAGTCGTTGATCCAAACAAGTGCTGCATAGCTCCCGTAAAATCCAGATCTTATGTTTTCGCAGCTGACACTGCTTTTACGCCTAAAGTGATAGATGGCGCTCTCAATGCAACGTTATTATATCACGAGGCGACCTTCATGGAGGCTGAGAAATCTATTGCGACAAAGACAATGCATTCAACGGCTTCTGATGCTGGAAGAGTGGCCCGTGAAGCAAATGTTGAAAGATTAATGATAGGCCATTTTTCCAACAGGTATAAGGTTTTAGATGGTTTATTAGAAGAAGCTCGTACTGTTTTTGAAAATACTTTGCTTGCGAATGAAGGAGAGACCATTTCTATAGGTAATTATGATTAACTTTGCTATCTGGAATCATTCCAAATAACAATATATGACATGTTAAAGAAATCAATAATAATTGCAGATAGCAGTACCATTGGACGTATTGGGCTTAATGCAATTATTAACACGATGGACGGTTTTGATGTGGCAGGAGAGGCTGAGAACAACGAAGATGTGTTTGCTTTAATTGAAAAGAACATTCCTCACATTGTTATTATTGATTTTTTGAGTGATGGATTCGATATTGAAACTGTTGTTAGAATCAGGCGCAGTTTTCCGAAGGTTAAGCTTCTTGCGATAACTCCGCTGCAAAGTGGTGCAACGCTCACAAGTGCTTTAAGAGCTGGAATTGACAGCTACATTAAGAAATCATGCGATATCCCAGAAGTCATAGATGCCATTGAAAAGACATCTGAGGGTGACAGTTTTTATTGCGGCAAGATTTTAAAGAAAATCAGAAAAGAATCAATTGACATCACCGATCTAGATGTTGTGGATTATTCATGCGAAGCTATTGGTTTAAGCAAAAGAGAAAAGGAAGTACTTGGTCTGATTGCTGAAGGTCACACCAATGCAAAGATTGCTGAATTGCTTTTTCTTAGCTCACACACTGTGACGACGCATAGGAAAAACATCATGCAAAAGCTTGGCGTTAGAAACACGGCGGGCATCGTTATGTATGCCGTTAAGTCGGGAATCGTGAGTCCCAACAGGTTTCTATTTTCTAACTGATAATCATGTAGTTGAACTATGTTTTTGACGTAAAAGGCGTCTTTTTATA
This sequence comes from Flavobacteriales bacterium, assembly GCA_028823435.1. GTDB lineage: Bacteria > Bacteroidota > Bacteroidia > Flavobacteriales_D > Sanyastnellaceae > UBA974. Next base: position 4,376 of record JAPKBK010000056.1, on the reverse strand, counting down.
GTTTATTACGTGTTCTCATTTGAATAACATTTGCATTGACCCCATTAAATTGACGATATTTGCACTCCGAAACTTTTTATGAAACTTAAATGATAACTACCGATTCAATGTTCGACATCCAGGTTTCAAAAAGCTCCTCTATTGACAGTGTTGACTTTGAAAACATTGCATTTGGACAAGTATTTTCAGATCATTTATTCGTGATGGATTATGAAGATGGGGTTTGGAAGAAAGGAAGTATCCAACCGTTTGGACCTATGACGCTTAATCCAGCGACGATGGCTTTACACTATGGACAGACGATTTTTGAAGGTATGAAAGCATATCGTCAACCAGATGGAAGCGTAAGTATGTTTAGACCCGGAAATAATATTAAACGTTTTAATATTAGTGCTGTTAGAATGTGCATGCCAGAAGTGCCTGAGGATATATTCATGCAAGCGCTGGTTGAATTAATTCAACTTGATGAGGCTTGGGTTCCCAACAACGAAAACTCATCTTTATATATTCGACCATTTTTATTTGCAACTGATTCACACGTGGGTGTAAGACCTAGCCATTCTTATAAGTTCATAATATTTACATGTCCAGTAGGAAAATACTATGACAAGCCGGTAAAAGTCAAAGTAGAATACGACTACACAAGAGCAGCAATAGGAGGGACCGGTGCAGCCAAGGCGGCAGGAAACTACGCTGGGTCTCTATATCCTACAAAACTCGCAAATGACCAAGGTTATGATCAACTGTTGTGGACAGATGCAAAATCACACACCTGTATAGAGGAGTGTGGAACGATGAATGTCGCTTTCGTCGTTAATGGTAAAATGATTATACCTGCTACCAGCGATACCGTTCTTGCGGGAATCACGCGCGACAGTGCAATCAAGCTTGCACAAGATTTAGGTATCGATGTCGTGTCCAGAACTGTGACAGTTGCTGAGCTAGAAGATGCCGCAAAAAAGGGGACATTAAATGAAGCATTCGGCTTGGGAACAGCCGCAACGGTTTCTGTAATGTCAACGATTGGATTTAAAGAATGGGATTTTGAATTGCCCGATCCTGCAACCTGGACAATTGCTCATAAAATTAAGAATGCGCTCGATTCTGTTCGCCTAGGGACTGGAGAGGATAGGCATGGGTGGAATATTCCAGTCTAGTTTTAGGCGTCAAGGTTTGGGTTCGGTTTCAAACCCACGGACCGAATCCTTTAAAAGAGATTGTGCGACTGGATTTAAGTCTATTACTCTTCCTCGAGTCGGTTGATTTCCTGATCACACATATTTATGATCTGAGTTCTTACAAGAGCATCAATTTTAACGTCTAGTTTTGCTTTCTTTTTGAGGAATCTGAACATCGCGGACTTCTTTATTTCATAAGCGACATAGACAGCATAGGAATTATCTTCTTGTAGAAACTTCTTTGTGCCAATCTTTCTTAGATCACCAATTGATGTGCTTGTTATTTCTCGGGTTAAAGTCTCAAACCTTTCAATTGCATCATTCACATGCTCACCTTGAACATCCTGAAGATAGCTGTCTGCCACGACCTGAATGGACGTAGAAACTTGCTGGGCTAATGTTTTCCGGGCTTCCATCTCTGCTTTCGTATTGGCAATTTGGTCTCTTGTACTCACACCTTTTCCTGTAGCTCTGAAATACCTGCCGTTAGACATATAAGATTTTCCAGAAAATGGTTCTTTCATTTGAGTGCCCAGATTAGAAGCGCAACCTGTAGAAAAAACGACTAAAAAAGCAAGTATTGGTAATGCGAAATATTTCATGATATAAATTTTACGAAAAATAAGCATCAACCGTGCCACAGTTGCTATACATCGCTACCTTTGATTCGTGAATTGGAAAGAACGTATAAGCCGCTGGCATTTATCTAGAACGTCTGCTGTATCCAGAGTCCCTAGAGGCTGCAGTCTTCGCAATGCACAAAGCGTGGGCCTATTATACTTGGAACGCGACCATGAATTTTACCGTACAATTAAAGAAATCGCCAAGCATTTAAGAGATGAATTGGGTGTAAAAAATGTTTCCATGCTTTCCTTTGTTAATGAAGACATGAAGAACACACCCGGTTGGTTGGTTAGGAAATTAGGTGGCGGTTTTTTCTGTAAATCTGACCTTAATTGGTACGGCAGACCTATTAATGAAGTACAACAATTTATTGAAAGTGATTTCGACATCTTGATTGATTTAGAGTTAGAGCCCGTTTTGGCTTTGAAATACATCTTAAAATCATCAAATGCAAAAATGAAGGTGGGGCCAGAACAGCTCCAATTCCCCTCAGACTATGACATTAATATCGGGATTTCACCTGTTGTCAACTCAGTAGGAAATGATGTGGATAAAAATGATGACATGTCGATTTGGAAAGAGCAAACTGAACGAACTTTTCAATTCATAACAGAAGCGAATATTCAATAAGATGAATAATACATTAAGTGGCTTAGGCGTAGCAATGGTAACACCATTCAATGAAAAAGGAGGGGTTGATCTTCCTGCTCTACAACGATTAACAGAGAACCTCGTAAACGGGGCATGTGATTTCCTTGTCGTTCTTGGAACGACGGCAGAAACACCAACTTTGTCTGAAGAGGAACAAAGAAGGGTTTTAGATTTTATTTTAGAAGTGAATGCAAAACGTAAACCTGTCATCGTAGGCCTGGCTGGAAACAACACTGCTGAGTTATGTAAACGAATTGCCTCATTTGATTTGACGGGTGTCGATGCTGTCTTAAGTGCCTGTCCTTACTACAGCAAACCCACTCAAGCAGGTTTGATTGCTCATTTTGAAGCCGTTGCCGATGCCTGCTCTCGACCAGTTATACTTTACAATGTCCCTTCCAGAACAGGATGTAACCTTGAAGCAGAGTCCACTTTGCATCTTGCAAACCACCCAAATATTGTTGCGATAAAAGAAGCCAGTGGCAATTTGGTCCAAATTGATGCCATCCTCTTAAATCGTCCGTCTGGATTTAAAGTGTTTTCTGGAGACGATGCGCTTACACTGGCAATGATTTCTTCAGGAGCTGATGGGGTTATTTCTGTCATAGGAAATGCAATCCCGGACATTTTCGGCACAATGGTTCATCAAGCTCTCTTCGGACAAATAAATGAAGCCAGAGCAACTCACTTAAGTTTAGCCCCTATTGTCGAGGCAATATTCAAAGAAGGAAATCCCGCTGGGATTAAAGCGATGCTAGAACAGATCGGGATTTGCGAAGATTATGTTCGGCTGCCCCTTGTGTCTGCGACACCTGAACTTAAGAAGATTATTTATACGCGAATTGCCGAGCTAAATGTCACGATTGCCTAGCGCCTAGTGCCGTATGAATCTCTATTTCTTTTGAGCAATGAGCTCTAAAGAACGTGCCACAATCACATCTGCTGTTAACCCGTACTTTTCCATGAGCTGTTTCGGGGTTCCACTTTCACCGAAACGATCGTCTACTGCAACCATGCTCATTTGGGTAGGGTGGTGTTCAGCTAAGACTTGAGCAACTGATCCTCCCAAACCGCCCCATCGTTGATGTTCTTCGGCAGTCACAACCAGTCCTGTGCGAGACGCACTTTCAATAATTGCTTTTGAATCAAGTGGTTTAATCGTATGCATATTGATGACGTCTGCATGGATGCCCTGATCACGTAATATGAGGCCTGCTTGTATTGCTTCCCACACCATATATCCAGTCGCAATAATTGTGATGTCATCTCCAACCATTAATTTTTGAGCTTTGCCAATCTTGAATGGTGCATTGTCTTTATAAAATACGGGGAGTTTCGGACGGCCAAATCGCAAATATACAGGGCCTTGAATGTCCGCAATAGCCAACGTGGCTTGACGGGTTTGCGCGTAATCTGCCGGACAGATCACGGTCATGTTTGGCAGCATTTTCATCATCCCAATATCTTCGAGAATCTGATGTGTCGCGCCATCTTCGCCCAATGTTAATCCAGCGTGTGATGCACAAATCTTCACGTTTTTCTCGCTGTATGCAACAGATTGACGGATTTGGTCATACACTCTTCCTGTAGAAAAGTTTGCAAATGTACCCGTAAATGGAATTTTGCCTCCAATAGTCATACCAGCAGCCATGCTGATCATATTTGCCTCTGCTATTCCTACTTGAAAAAATCGGTCAGGATGAGCGTCTCTGAAATCACCCATTTTCAATGAGCCCGTGAGATCAGCACAAAGTGCAACTACTTCAGGGTGCGTGGTGCCCAATTCCAGTAATGCAGCTCCGAATCCACTTCTAGTGTCTTTAGATTCTGAAGGATTGAACGTAATAAATTGAGAAGAATCAGTCATGAAGATTCAAATTAAGGGTTGACCCCGATTTAATTGTAAATGTGGATTGAATGCTA